>SLIY01000260.1 GCA_007135385.1 Leptolyngbyaceae cyanobacterium CSSed165cm_216 | reverse complement strand
TGGTCTTCCTGAAACACCCCCAACATGGCGCTGGTTACAGTCCAGGAACCGGGCTTTTGCACCCCCCGCATGACCATGCACATGTGGCTGGCTTCTACCACCACAGCCACCCCTTGGGGGTCTAGGATTTCTTGAATGGCCTCGGCAATCTGGCGGTTTAGGCGCTCTTGCACCTGCAAACGACGGGAGTACATTTCTACAATTCGGGCCAGCTTGCTCAGCCCTACCACCCGCTGATTAGGGATGTAGGCCACATGGGCGCGCCCCATGAAGGGCAACATATGGTGCTCACACATGCTGAACAGATTAATGTCCCGCACCAGCACCATTTCATTGTGACCTTCGTCAAAAATGGCCCCATTCACCAGTTCATCTAGGGACTGCTGGTAACCGCTGGTTAAAAATCGCATGGCCTCAGCCACTCGCTTGGGGGTCTTGAGTAACCCTTCGCGATCAGGATTTTCCCCGACCGACAGCAGCATAGTGCGCACCGCGTCGGTCATGTCCTCGTGGCTATTGTCGGGAATTGGGTATTGATCAGCGTCCGATCGATAGCTGTGGGTGCGATCGGGGCGAATGGTAGAAGCCCCTTTGCCATGGCCCCCTTCGATGTTGCCATTGAGGCCTCTACCGTTGGTGGACGATTTATCATTGATGCTGTTTGAAGATGCAATAGTCATAGAAATATCCAAAACTCCAGATGTTCAACAAAACTGAGACCCCTCGGTGAGGTGGTCAAAACGCTCGACGGTCGAAAATCAGTGATCTAGCTGGCTACAGGGCTCCGCCACTGGGCATCACGGTAATATCTTCGATCACGGCCTGGGTGGGCAGCAGTACGGTGTGGAGAATGGTTTCAGCCACAATTTCAGGGGTAAGCATTTGGCTGCGATCGAAGTCGGCATGGACGGTATCAGTATCCCAAAGCGGGGTGTTGACCGCACCAGGGGAAACCGTCACCACTCGAATACCATGGGGTTGTTCTTCCGCTGCTAGCACCCGGGTTAGCGCCACAATGCCGGCTTTGCTAACGGTGTAGGCCCCCCAGTCTGGGAAGGCGGACGTAGCGGCGATCGAGCCTAGATTCACAATGGTGCCCCCCCCAATGGCCCGCATGGCCGGTAGGACAGCTTGAATACACAGCAGCACACTGGTCAAGTTCAGGTCTATCACCTGACGCCAGTGATCAAGGGGCATCGTGGCCAAGGGGCCGGTATACCCCATACCTGCACTGTTAATCATCACCGTGGGGGTGCCAAAGTCGGCCACAATGTCGGCAAAAGCGGCCTGAATCCCCTCTAACTGAGCTAGGTTAAGGGGATAAGCTCGGGCTGTGACACCATAATCTTGAAGCTCGTCCAAGACAGGCTTGAGAGCTTCTAATGAACGACTGACCAAGGCGACATCAAACCCGGCTTTGGCTAAAGCCAGAGCGGTTGCTTTGCCGATACCGCGACTAGCCCCAGTGATCAGAGCGCGACGCGGCTGGTCGGGGGACATGGATTTATCCAATGCTGAATACCAACTACCAACAAAAACTAAAGAAAACCTGCAGCCAAGCCCGGAGAAGTTGGGGCGATGGCCCCGGGCGGGTTGGCGATTGTAGACATATGCCTTTGATATGTTAACAAATGTAACAAAGATTCGGGGATTCTGAGAAATATTTTGATTTCTGGCCCAGAGTCTTAGTTAGGGTGTTCTAGCGAATACCTGACCCAGTCTATGGGCTAGCCCCACATAGTCGCCTAATGCCGGTCTATCCCTCGGGTGGTGTCTTTGATAGAACACGCTATAGCCTAGCTCTGGCGTGAATGTGACATATTAAGGCCCAATTAAGCCGTGCCATGGTCAGTCCTCTGATAGGCGCGTGGTTGCGATCACCCCCTAGGCTGCTGTTTCAGCAAAAACACCAATTTTGCGGTACTTTTGGTACCTCAGCTGCTGTCGAGACTCCGCTGTCATAGCAGACAGCTCGGTTAGATAGCGCAGGATTGCCTGCTTGAGGGTATCTGCGGCCTGCAACGGGTCGGCATGGGCACCCCCCACTGGCTCGGGTAGCAGCTCGTCCAAAATACCTAATTGCTTTAAGTCCCAGGAGGTGATTTTGAGCGCCTCAGACGCTTCGGCGGAACGGCCTGCATCCTTCCAGAGAATGGCGGCACAGGCCTCAGGGCTAGCCACAGTGTAGACCGAGTGCTCGAACATCATCAATCGATCGCCGACCCCAATGCCTAGGGCACCGCCAGATCCCCCTTCTCCAATGATGGTGCAGATGATCGGAACTTGTAGGCCAAACATTTCCCGCAGGTTATAGGCGATCGCCTCTCCCTGGCCCATTTCCTCAGCCTCGAAACCCGGAAACGCTCCAGGCGTATCAATAAAGGTAATGATTGGCATAGAAAACCGGTCGGCATGGCGCATCAGTCGCATGGCCTTGCGGTAGCCGCCAGGGGAAGCCATGCCAAAGTTGCGGGCCACATTGTCTTTGGTATCGCGCCCCTTTTGGTGACCCAGAATCACCACTGGACGTCCTTCCAGGCGAGCCACACCCCCTACCAGGGCTGGATCATCTTTGCCAGAACCGCGATCGCCGTGCAGCTCAATCCACTCATCCGTAATCGCCTGAATGTAGTCTAGGGTGCTGGGCCGTCGCGGATGACGGGCCACTTGCAGTCGCTGGGCTGGGGTGAGGTTGGAAAAAATTTCCTGGCGCAGATGGGTGGCCCGAGATTCGAGTTGGCGAATCTGGGTGGAAACATCCACGTCATTTTCTTCAGCCAGCTCTCGAATTTGGCCAATACGAGCTTCTAGCTCTACCAAGGGCTTTTCAAAGGACAGCAAGATCGATTTACGCTCGGGTGGGGCCATAGCTAGGAGAATAACAGTTAACAGCGCGACCGAGGCGCAACTCCCAAAACTGCGCTCATCTGTTTCTTAGGATACCAAGCTAGGGCCTGCTTGCTGATTCGGATCTCTCTACCTTTAGAGAATCATCCATGTCAGGCTGGCATGTTGTAAATGGAATTTATTGAAGAGATCCAACGTTTTGTATCACCCCTGAGGGGCTCAATGCCTCTGTATTTCTGTATTCCGGCGCAAATAAGTGGACTTTATGATGGCTTGACGCCCTGGCTACCTCTCAGTAAAACTGATTAGGCCTTGATCTATGTTGGCCGTGGTGTGTTAAGTAGCCCCCTTAGCCCCCGAGGTGCGAGTGGCCAATCAACCGTTGACTGTTATTGTTCCAATTCAGCCAGGTCAAGAGGCATCGTTGCGGCAGGTGCTAGATGCGATCGCCGCTGACCTCGCCAATAATGCTTATTTCCAGATTGCCAGAAGCGATCGCACCCACTTTTTGCGCCTGGCGATCATCACTGACCCTGACCATGGCCCCCGGCTGCTGATGACCGGCAACTATGATGGGTCTCTGGTGGATTACTTACAAGAACTAGCGCGCCTCAGCCCTGGTTTAGACGATCTATGGAACCACTGCACCGGTTATCGAGGTCGGCAGGATTTCAATCGATTTATTCAGGCCCATACCTACAAGGCCCAGGCGTCTTACGTCGCCGTACAGGGGGAATCGGTGGGCAGCATTCGCAAACGCCGTAACATCCGCCAAAAGCTACAACAGTTGCTGGACCTGGATGATATGGCCAACTATTTAGACCATCCAGGCCTCAAGCCCCTACTGGATGACCTCACTAGCCTCAAACAGCCCCGGACTATTTGGCAGGGGTTGAGGATGCTGATGATCCAGACCTGGCAGGTGATAGAACAGGTGTTCAACGGCCTCTGTGACCTGATTAAGCAAATTATGCTTTGGATTCTGCGGCAGACGGGCGGCATTCTGGGAGCCCCTGACCAACCCCGACTGATCGGGGAGTATGTCGGATCCGAAGTGGACTACGAACGCATTCGCACCCTAAACGAGGCCGAGGTGGTCCACGGCACCAACCACCTGCATTTACTCTCGACCGTGAAGCGGGGCCGACTGTTGCGACTAAAAATCGTGCTGCTTTTAGTCAACGTTGCCGGACGCCACCTATTTCCTCCAGGCTCGCTCTCTAACATTCGCAGTATTCACTTTGCCCACTGGTCGATCGTGGACGGGGGTAAGCACCTGCTGTTTGTCACCCACTACGACGGCTCCTTTGACAACTACCTGGGCGACTTTACCGATCGGGCTAGCGATGGCCTTAACTCGGTTTGGAACAATGTGGAGGGCTATCCCCTGGCCGGAGCCCAGGACATCTTTGCCTTTAAGCAGTTTTTCCGCAACGACCAGCAGTTGCCCTCCCAGGTGTTTTACCGGGCCTACCCGGATACGACGGTGGTGAATATTCTGCGCGATCGCGCCATTGTGCAACCCCTAGCCGAGGGGCTGGATCGCCCCGCCCTCGATGACTGGCTGACCGAACCTTAGCCCCTAACTGCCCCTACCCGGAGCCCCCCATGACCCAGCTTTCTCCCCCCGACCGAGAGGATATTCAGGGTATTCTCCTGAGCGGTTTTGGTCATCTGTATTACACCTACTACCTGTTGCTGACGGTGACCGATGCTGTCGCCGCCAAAAACTGGCTCAAACGGACCCTGCCAACCATTACCACCGCTGGTCGATGGCCCCAAGATGCCAACGGCAAGACCATTAAGCCCGACCTCACCCTCAACCTGGCCCTGACCCACGACGGACTGCGAACCCTATGGTTAGTGGAAAAAGCTCTCAACACCTTCCCCCGAGAATTTATCGAAGGTATGGCCGAACCAAAACGGGCCGAAATTCTGGGCGACACTGGGACCAGCGCCCCCAGCCAATGGGACTTTGGCGGCGACAACGGTGCCCCCCTTCACCTGATGGTGTTGCTCCATGGCCAGAGCCTAGAGCAGCTTAGAACCTATGGCCAAACCCTGCTGGCTGACAACTCCGGGCTAGAGGTAGTGGCCATAGAAGAGGGGTTTCGCCTGCCCTCTAAAAAAGAGCACTTCGGTTTTAACGACAGTGTCTCCCAGCCTGAAATCAAAGACCTAGAGACCCCTGGCCATGACCCAGCCCAGGTGGTGGCCACGGGCGAATTTTTGTTGGGCTACCCCGATGGCTACGGCATCTTCGCCCTCACCCCCGTCGTCCCCAACAGCGACGACCCCGATGACCTGCTGCCCAGCTTTCCAGGGCGCGAGTTGCCCGGCTACAAAAACTTTGGCCACAACGGCAGCTTCATGGTCTACCGCAAACTGCCCCAGGATGTGGCCGGGTTTTGGCAGTATATGGCCAGCCAAACCCGTGGGGCCGACGGCCAACCTGACCCCCAGGGAATGAACCTGATTGCCTCCAAGTTTGTCGGACGCTGGCCCAGCGGTGCCCCCCTCACCCTCAGCCCCGATCAGGATAAGCCTGAGCTGGCCAACGAAAACAACTTTTTATATATGCCCACCGACGCCAAAGGCCGTGGCTGCCCCCTGGGGGCTCACATTCGTCGCACCAATCCCCGCGACTCGTTGCTGGATGCCCCTGGCCAAGGCTCGCTGATCACGTCTAGCCGTCACCGCATCTTGCGTCGGGGTAGTCTGTTCGGCGAGCCGCTATTTCCCCTAGATGACCTCGATCAGGGCCAAATCCCCGTGGATCTCCAAGACGACGGTCAGTCTCGGGGGCTGCATTTCTTTTGCTTTAACGCCGACATTGGCCGCCAGTTTGAGTTTGTGCAGCAAACCTGGGCCAACAACCCTCGGTTTGACGGCCTCTACGATGAAAAGGACCCGATCATTGGCGACAACGACGATGGTCAAGGCCGCTTCGCCATGCCCCGCTGCCCCGTCCGCCAGCGCGCCTCCCACATCCCCCGCTTTGTCGGCATGGCCGGCGGCGGCTATTTCTTTATGCCCAGTATGAGCGCCCTCCAGTTCTTAACCACCTGATCCATCATCACCGGGCAGACACACGGGTCTGCCCCTATACCCCCACCTCCCAACCATTCCAATTCCCCGCCAGGGTGGACACACGGGTCCGCCCCTACGTATCTGAAGAACGAAAAACGAAAATAGAAAAACGAAAAGGGAGGAGTCCAAAATCCAAAATCCAAAATCCAAAATCCAAAACCCCATCCCCCCATCTCCCCACCTCCCCCATCTCTCCATCTCCCCACCTCTCCATCCTCCCCACTCCCCACTCCCCACTCCCCATGCCCCAACTCGGCCAAGAACATATCCCTGCCAACGAAGCCGCTGCCATTCAGGCGGTGACAGACATCAGCGATCGCATCCTCAAGAAGCAGCCACCCGTCAAACGGGGGGAGCATTCCAAGGGCCATGGCTGTGTGCGGGGACGGTTTCAGGTGTTAGAAGATGTGCCCGAGGCGCTGCAAGTAGGGCTATTTGGCCAACTGGGGCGATCGTGGCCGGTGTGCATTCGCTATTCCAACTTCAGCGTCAAGCACGATGCCCAGGGGGATGCCCACGGCATGGCCCTGAAGCTGTTTGGGGTATCGGGCGAAAAGGTGTTAGAGCCCGAAAAAGACGCCCCAACCCATGACTTTCTGGTGGTCGATCACCCCGTCTTTCCAGTGCGGAACGCCAAGGACTATGTGGACTTCTTTGCCGAAATTGAGCGCACTAAAAGTCGTAACCCCGTGCACTTTTTCATCACCGGCTGGAACCCCCTCCGCTGGCGCTGGACAGAACTGTGGATTGCCCTGGCCATTCGCCTCCGCACCATCTCTAGCCCCCTAGAGACCCCCTACTGGAGCATGGTGCCTTACGCCCTGGGGGATAAGGCCGTTAAGTATGTCGCTATGCCCCACCGCCACAACTGGGAGGGGGACTTCTGGCGACGGCTGGGCTTTCGGTCTCGCGATTACCTGCGAGAGGTCCTGCGCGAACACCTAAAAAGTCGCCCCGCCAGCTTTGATTTCTACGTGCAGGTGCAAACTGACCCGGTCAAAATGCCGGTGGAAGATCCTACGGTCCGCTGGCAGGGCCCCATGATTCAGGTGGCGGTGATCACCATTCCGCCCCAAACCTTCGAGTCTCCAGCACAAGCGGAATTTTGCGAAAACCTCTCCTACACCCCCTGGCATGCCCTACCTGAACACCGCCCCCTGGGGGGCATTAACCGCACCCGCAGGCTGGTCTATGACACCATCGCCAACATTCGCCACGAGTTGAATCAAGTCACCTACCAGGAGCCTACGGTGGAGGAGTTTGAGGCGGTTTTCCCAGCGGAGGGGGAGTTGGGTAGGTGAAGAGGTGAAGAGGTGATGGGGTTTTGGATTTTGGATTTTGGATTTTGGATTTTGGATTTTGGACTCCTCCCTTTTCGTTTTTCTATTTTCGTTTTTCGTTCTTCAGATACGTAGGGGCGGACCCGTGTGTCCGTCCTGGCGGGAAATTGGGACGATGGGAGGGTGAGGATGTAAGGGCTGTGGGGAGTGTTTGCCCAAAGTGGGATTGTTTGTCCAACGGCCGGGTGTTGAGCCGATGGAGAGGTGCTGCTGAGGTATCCGGGAGCGGCAGAGGACAATAAAATTTGGGGTAGGCTTGGACTGTAGAAAAACGCTTAGCATGACCCTGCATGATTACCGTCCAGGACATGGCCATCAACGTGATCGATCGCGGTTCAGGACCGTCTGTCCTCTTCCTGCATGGCAACCCTGGCTCGGCTCAGGTGTGGGAGCGGGTGATCACCTTGATGTCTTCTCAATTTCGCTGCGTTGCCATTGACCTGCCGGGGTTTGGACATTCTGGTCCTGGCGATCGCTTGGCTGTAGAACTCGACAATTTGGCCGAATTGATTAACCAGGTCGTGGATAGCCTGAATCTGCCGGAGCCGGTACACCTGGTGGTGCACGACATTGGGGGTCCCTTTGGCTTGGCCTGGGTGACTCGGTTTCCCCAGCGGGTAGGGCGGGTGG
>SLIY01000244.1 GCA_007135385.1 Leptolyngbyaceae cyanobacterium CSSed165cm_216 | reverse complement strand
GTGGGGGCCGCCGCACCCCGGTTTTCAAAGCGTGATCAATTTCCCCCACCAAAAACGGGTAGCCCAGGGTGCCCCGAGAGCACATCACCCCATCGGCCCCGGTTTCCTCCAGGCAGCGGATCGCCGATTCCACCGAAACAATATCGCCGTTGGCAATCACCGGAATCGATAGGGCTGCCTTCACCTTGGCGATCCAGTCCCAGCGAGCGGGGCCATGGTAGCCCTGGGTGCGGGTGCGACCATGGAGGGTCAGCATCTGGGCACCGGCGGCTTCCAGGCGACGGCCAAACTCCACGGCATTGATGTCGTTGTCGTCCCAGCCAATGCGGGTTTTGACCGTGACCGGGATGGATACCGCCGCGGCCACGGTGCGCACAATCGCCTCCGCCACCTCTGGCTGCCGTAGCAGGGATGAGCCGCCCCCCTTTTTGGTGATTTTATTCACCGGGCAACCCATGTTGATATCGATGGTTTTGGCCCCTGCCGCCATGGCTTTGCGGGCGGCCTCAGCCATAAAGTCGGGGCGACAGTCAAATAGCTGGATGCTGATCGGCTGCTCGCGATCGCCAATGTCCATGATTTTTTCCAGCGGCTGGGCCTGGCAGACCCCAGTGGCCTGCACCATTTCGGTGTACAGCATCGAGTCTGGGGCATAGCGACGCACCAGTTGGCGAAAGGCGCGATCGGTCACCCCTGACAGGGGAGACTGCAACACCCGACTATGCACCGCCACCGAACCAATCTTCAGGGGGGTGCGGAAGCGCTGATGTAAAGCAGCCGAGAGAGAGGTCAGCATGGTAGGTATGGCCAGCAACAGGGACATAGACAGGCGGAGCGCTTTTCTCAGGTCTTGCTTAGGGACGTGCCTCTAAACCAAGTACCGGGAGTATTGATCACTGTAGGGCGCATAGCTGCGCTATGCACCACGAGGACAGTCGGCAGTTGGTACCTGATTTTCTTGCGTATCCCTACCTCGCATTCAGGTTATGTTATTCCAGGCTTAAGTCCTCCTGCTCTGGTTTGCGGCCCACCAGCCAAAAGGTAGTCATTTGACCACGCCCCTTGACCGCCACAGGGCCTCGGGGTTCAAACCTAAACGTGTGCTTGAGGCGCTCATAGAGTTCTGGGGTGACTTGAATTCGCTGAGGTTCGCCAGTGGCTTCCATCCGACTGGCAATGTTGACCGTATCGCCCCAGAGGTCGTAGGCAAACTTACGGCGGCCAATTACCCCGGCGACCACTGGCCCAGAGTTAATGCCGACTCTCAACTTAAACGTCTGGCCATCGGGCCGAGTAAACTGCTTAATCGCCTCGCAAATGTCGAGGGCAAACTGGGCGATCGCCTCATCATGGTTGTCTTGGGGGGCCGGCAAGCCCCCTGCCACCATGTAAGCATCCCCAATGGTCTTAATCTTTTCTAGCCGGTGGAACTCGGCCAGTTGATCGAACATGGAGAAAATTTCGTTCAGCATTTTGACCAGTTGGGGAGGGGTCATTGCCCCAGAGGCCGCCGTAAAGTCCACTAAGTCGGCAAACAGGACACTCACCTGATCTAAACTTTCAGCGATGGTGCGGGTGCCAGACTTCAACCGCTGGGCAATGCGGTAAGGCAAGATATTCACCAATAGGCGATCCGCTTGCTGCCGCTGCTGCCGCAGTTCCGTCTCCATTTGGCGGCGTTCACTAATGTCGTGGACGATGCCTTCATAGTGGAGAAAATTGCCATCTTTGTCCCACACCTTCCAGATGTCTTCACTGACCCACAGGGTGCTGCCATCTTTGCGAAACACTTCGGACTCGGCATCGGTAATTTTTTCAAACCGGTTGATGTACACCAGTAATTCATCCCGCCGCTTCGGTTGAATGTAAATTTGGCGGCTGATGTCCTCGGTGATGGCGATCATGTCTTCTGGGGAATCGTACCCGTACAAGCGGGCCATGGACGGGTTGACACTTAAATAGCGCCCCTGAGGCGAAGCCTTAAAGATACCCACCGTAGAGTTTTCAAAAATACTACGGTAGTTTAGCTCTGCGGCTAGCAGTGCCTGCTCCATTTGGGTACGCTCTTGAACTTCTTGGCGGAGTAGGGTATTTTGCTGGCTCAACTGTTGTCGCTGGTGGGCCAGGTATAACTGGTTTTGCACCCGCACTAACACCTCTTGGCTGGCAAAAGGCTTGACAATATAGTCAGCAGCTCCCGACTTAAAGGCTTTGACCTTATCCAGCGAGTCGATTAAAGCACTCAGGATAATGATCGGAATATCTTCTGTTTGAGGGCTGATTTTGAGCTGTTTACAGATGGTGTAACCATCAATGTCAGGCAGTAAAATATCCAGCAGCACCAAGTCGGGCCGCTGGGCAGAAATGAGCTTGAGGGCCTCATCACCAGTGCTGGCTAAACGTGTGTGATACCCCTGCTGACCCAAGAGACGGGCGAGCAGATTGGCGGTCTCGGCATCATCATCAACGATGACCAAGTCAATCGAGTGAAGGGCGTCATCCACAGGGCTGGAGGCTAGGCAGACGGCAGTGCTTGTTTAAGCATAATAAGAGTATTGAGCTTAAACGATGCATCCAATCTACACAACTCGAGGTGTCAGCTGTTAGCGCATCTGCAAATTTTGGCTGTCGTTTTTATAGCCGGTCACATAGCCTTGGCGAAACGAGACTTCGCTATTAGCAAATTGAAAGGTCTCTTCGCAACTGGTGTCATTGCGTAGGGTTGCCACGGGCGGCGTGTTTTGAGCCCTGAGCACATCAACCCGGTTGGAGCCCATAGACCAGTACTCGGGGGCCGGCTGTTGTTGGTGCACCGGTAACAGTTGGGTGGAGATCCTGAGATTATTGTCAAAGTTGGTATAGCTAATCACTTGATTGTGATCAAGCTGCACAGAACTGTTGCCATAGTACAGGGTGGTAAACCGAGGGGAGGCGTACTGGCTGGTGCGGGTTGGGGTGCCCTGTACGCGCAGGACCCTATCTTTGGATGACCCCAACGTCCAGGTGTCAGGCGTTCCCTGGGTGGATAGTACCACCTCACTGTCAGCCAAAACCCGCAGGTTGCCATCGAGGTTGTTGTACTGTCTGACGTAGCCATTTCTGAGTTCGATGGTGCTGCTACCATAGCGCAGCACCTCTTGGCAGGAGGCTTCGTACTGCATGACGCGGGTCGGCATCCCCTGCAAGGCGATCACCAGTTCTCGGTCTGACCCCGTGGTCCAGTAAGTTTTGTTCTGAGGGGCTTGGGCGGTACGAGTGTCTACATTACTCTGGGCATATTGCAGGTTGCGCTCATACTCGGTCACCTTTTGCTGGGCTAACTCATACTGGTCGCTGGCTCTGGGCACAGCCTTCATTTTGGCGATCGCCTGTTGCCACAGAATCGCTACCTCTACCCATTCTTCGCGAAATTCCGCCGATTGGGTGAGCTCGGCGGCCTGCATAGCGTGCTCTGCCCCTTGCTGAAAGTTATCTTCTGTGGCAGCAGGGGGGGCAGGTTCAAAGAAGGTGGGCCAAGACCGTTCCAGCGGGTCGAGCCAAATATAACCCAACATTAACCCAACCCCTGTTGACAGCCCAATTAAGCTCCAGCTCAGGCGCTCACGGAGGGCTTGACCTGGCCGCCTGAGTTGCAGGGTATAGAGGGCCTGAGGTTTCTGACCGTCTAGTTCGGGATGGCTCTTTTTAGGCATGGCATCAAAACGTCATGGCTTAACCCTACCGTCTGTGTTTGACTGAAGGCTACCCTTCTGCATAAATTTACGGAAGCTTTAAGCAGAGGCCCGGCAGAGGCGCGGGGGGCAGGGGTGGTCAGCTAATCATTGCGCCCTAAACGCTAAACTAAAATTATGGATCCACAGCCCCTTGATTGGGTGGTACCGCCCAATACTCATTACCCGCAAAGCTGGGTACAGGCTGTCGCCCAGGCGTTACCCCAAGCGCCTAGCCCCCTAGAGCGACTGACCCAAGTGTTATGGCAGCGGCAACTGTGCCCGCCCGCTGCCCTAGCCGGCTTTTTAAACCCCGCCTGTTATCAGCCAACCCCAGCGGCGGCCTTTGGCCCGCCACTGGCAGTTGCGGTTAATCGTCTTAATCAAGCGGCGGATACAGGCGAAAAAGTCGCCATTTGGGGGGATTTTGATGCCGATGGGGTAACCGCCACGGCCCTGTTGTGGGAGGGCTTGGGACAGGTGTTTCCCCGGCCCGATCGACTGATGTACTTTATCCCCAACCGCCTGAAAGAGTCCCATGGACTGTCTCGCAGGGGGCTAGAGCTGATCCATGACTGGGGGGCAACGCTGGTGGTGACCTGTGACACGGGCAGCACCAACGGGGTTGAGATTGCCTATGCCGGTGACCTGGGGATGGATGTGATTGTGACCGATCACCATACCCTGCCCGCAGCTGATCCACCAGCGGTAGCCATGATTAATCCGCGCCGCCTGCCACCGGAGCATCCCTTGGCCAGCTTGTCAGGGGTCGCGGTGGCCTACAAGCTGTTGGAGGGGTTTTATGACACCCGGAACGTATCAGCATCGCTAGAATCATTGTTGGATTTGGTGGCGATTGGCTTAATTGCTGACCTGGTGGAGTTGCGGGGAGACTGTCGCTATTTAGCTCAAATCGGCTTGCAGCAACTGCACACCCACAGTCAGGCGGGGGCTAACTCTCGTCGCCCGGGCGTTACCGAATTGCTGGCGTTGTGCCGCCGCACGGGCGATCGCCCCACCGATATTGCCTTTGGCTTAGGTCCACGGATCAATGCTGTCAGTCGTATTCAGGGGGATGCCAGCTTTTGTGTCGAGCTATTGACCAGTCAGGACACTGCCCGCTGCAAAACCCTGGCCTATGAAGCAGAGCTGGCCAATACCCGCCGCAAGGCCCTACAGCGGGATGTCCACGGTCAGGTGATGGCCCGTCTAGCCCAGGTGGATTTGGGTACCACCCAGTGCATTGTGCTGGCCGACGAACAGTGGCCTCCGGGGATATTGGGCCTGGTGGCCGGGCAAGTGGCCCAGCAGGTGGGGCGACCGGTGGTGTTACTGCATATCGACTCACCCCCGATCAATCCACCCGCTACAGATGGTTCGCCGCGCCTGGCCCGGGGGTCTGCCCGCTCAGTCCAAGGGTTGGATCTCTATACCCTGTTTCAAGCTCAGGCCGAGTTATTGAGCGGGTTTGGGGGACATCCGATGGCCGCAGGGTTAACCTTACCTGTTGACAATATTGAGATGCTAGCGGCAGCCCTGAACCGCATGGTGCGGGAAGCTCTAGGGGGCGATCGCGTCCCTCGCCCCACCCTGCAGATTGACCTAACGGTGACCGTGGCGGAGCTAGGGCAAGCCCTTTTTCGCGAGTTAAAGTATCTGGAACCCTGTGGCATGGGCAACCCAGTACCCAGGCTGTTGGTACGGAACAGCTGGGTGCAGCGGGGTTTCCATCGCAAACTGCGCGATCAGACCAATACTGCCGTGGGGTTTATTAAGACGGAGTTTGAATTGTGGGATGATAGCGCCCAGAGTGGTTTTCCGGGGGAGTGGTGGGGCCACTACAAAGAAGAATTACCCCAAGGTCGGTGTGATGTCGTGGTCGAGCTCGACCACAATACCTATGCCGGTTACCACATCAAGCTGATTGATCACCGGCCCACCCAAGTACCGACCCTGGGGGCCGCCCCCAGCCCGGTGACGATTTTAGACTGGCGCCAAGCTGACCCCATCCCCGATCAATCCGCCCTAGTGGTGGAGCAACCGCCAGTGCAGTGGCACGATTGGTATGCCTGGCAGCAGGCCGCCGCTGCCGCCGCTAGGCCCCTGGCATTAGCCTTTAACTCTGGGGCCGATCAGCCCAGCCCCCATCAGGTGTGGCAGCAGCTGGTGGGCCTGGCTAAATACCTGGCCCGGACGCAGACCGCCGTGACGGCCGAGCAGCTGATGACTCGCCTCAGCCTTACCCCCCTGTCTTTGAAGCGTGGGCTGCATGCCCTCGCTCAGGTAGGCTTTGGCTGGTCGGAGGCAACTGGCCTGGTGCAGAGAACGGCGATCGCCCCTACCCAGGACGCCGATGGCGCGATCGCCCAATTTTTAGACACCCTACAAGAAGAGCAGTTTCGCCGCCGCTACTTTACCAACGTCCCAGTCAGTACCCTGGTACTCGACTAGTACTCTGCGGCATAAGTCGGCCAACCACCCCTGATACCTGACCCCTAGACCCTGACACCCTCAGCAACGGTAGCCATATCCTGGTAGGGTAGTCGGTGCCCCTCTATCCCTAGGTTCCATGGCCAAAGCTTGGCATTACCCGTTTCCACCTCTGTATCCTGGCGTCTTGGTCAAACGGTATAAGCGCTTTCTAGCCGATATCGAGCTGGAGACTGGCGAGCTGATTACGGCCCACTGTCCGAATACCGGGCCGATGACTGGGGTCTGCCACATTGGCGGACGGGTGCAGGTGTCCCACAGTAACGACCCTAAACGCAAACTGGCTTACACCTGGGAGTTGGCCGAGGTGCAAGATACCGTACCTACCTGGGTCGGGGTGAATACCGCCTTGCCCAACCGGGTAGTTAAGTCAATGCTAGAGCATCGCCTGCTGCCAGAGCTGGGGGACTATACAACGATTCGCCCTGAGGTGCGCTATGGCGGTGACAACAAAAGCCGGATTGATTTTGTTGTGTCTGACGATGACGCCCAGACCTCGACTTATATCGAAGTCAAAAACACCACCTGGGCCCAGGGTACCCTGGCCCTATTCCCCGATACGGTGACCACCCGCGGTCAAAAACACTTGAAAGAGCTCATGGCCCTGATGCCATCAGCCCGGGGGGTGATGCTCTATTTCATCAACCGGGGCGACTGCACCACCTTTGCCCCCGGTGACGCTGCCGATCCGACCTATGGAAAACTGCTGCGTCAGGCGATCGCCCAGGGGGTGCAGGTACTGCCCTGCCGGTTCGAGATTACCCCAACTGGAATTCGCTACCTTGGGCTAGCACCGCTAATTCTTGCAGACATCGATCAGGGACTGATAGCAAAGTAAGGTACCCGCTGTGCGGATGTTATGTTTGCTGTCTTTCTCTACTAGCCCGTTATCCCCTCGACGGATAGGTAAACGATCGCCAAGCGAAATGGGGCAGGGCCAACATCCGCCGCCAGCGCCAGGGTTCTTTATATAGGCGGTAGAGCCACTCCAGGCTGTTGTTACACATCCACTCTGGCGCCCGAGACTTAATCCCCGCCCAGATGTCGAGGCTGCCCCCCACCCCAATCCAAATGCTGTGGGGGCAGAGATGTCGGTGCTGTTGAATCCAGAATTCCTGGCGCGGTACCCCCATGCCCACCAGAATCACACTGGGTTGTAATGCTGCCAAATGCTGCAAGAAGGCTGGTTCAGCCTCGGGACTGAGGTAGCCATGTTGGGTACCCACCAAATTCAGCCCCGCCAGCTGCTGTTGCCAGTAGGCTCCCGCCCGATCTGCGACCCCTGGGGTGCCACCGTAGAAAAACACACTTTCTTGCGGAGACAACCGCTTCAGCAGGCTAGCTGCCAACTCAATGCCGGGGGCGCGTTCGATACGCTGTCCTTGGGTCCGAAAATACAGCACCACCCCAGCCCCGTCGGGTACAACCAAGTCTGCCCCTAGGATAATGTCTCGCAGGTTGGGATTGCGATCGGCCTGCATCGCCATCTCTGCATTCAGGGTGACCACATGGGCACCACATCCCTGGCGATAGTGATCAACCAGCCAGCCAGCATAGTCTGGCCGCCAATGTACTGGCAGCCCCATGACCCTGAGCACATTTGAGCTATTTGACCGATTTGCCAGCACGAAACCAACCCTCCTAAAAGCTCAATAGAAAACGGTATATCAGTCTAGAGGTAGCACGGCCCAATAGACAATGGGTGTTACCGTACCCCCTTACCCTATCCCCTTCTATCGCTAGCTGGGCTAAGGCGGCTAGCTAACTACCC
>SLIY01000241.1 GCA_007135385.1 Leptolyngbyaceae cyanobacterium CSSed165cm_216 | reverse complement strand
TCGGCTGGTGGGGGTGTTTGGCATGGGGGGCATCGGCAAGACCACCCTGGCGATCAAACTGGCCCAGGAGATTCAAGACCAGTTTGAGGTGGTGATCTGGCGATCGCTGCGCCACGCCCCACCCCTGGTGGATTTGCTCAAGGATCTGTTGGGGGTACTGGCTCCAGGGAGCGAAACGCCGTTGGCTGGCTTGGACGGGCTACTGCGATCGCTGCTCGACCAGCTGCGCCAGCACCGTAGTTTGATTGTGCTGGACAACGGGGAAACGATCTTGCAGCCCCAGAATTGCACTGGTACCTATCAGCCGGGCTACGAAGCCTACGGCGACTTCTTTCACCGTCTGGGACAGGTGGCCCACCAGAGCACTGTGGTGCTCACCAGCCGCGAAAAGCCGAAGGAAATGGCCCGCCAGGAAGGGGATGGCCTGCCAGTGCGATCGCTGCGGCTGTCGGGGTTGCCCCCCGCCGTGGGCCAGTCCCTTTGCCAGACCAGGGGCACCGTTCACGGCACCGCCACTGACTGGCGACAGCTGGTCAACCACTATGGGGGCAACCCCCTGGCCCTAAAGATGGTGGCCGCAGTGGTGCAAGACTTTTTTGACAGTCAGCTGAGTTCCTTTGTGGACGTGCTGACCCAGGGGGACTCGGTCTTTGGCGATGTGCGCGACCTGTTGGCGGGGCAAATCGAACGCCTCGCGCCACTGGAACAGCAGGTGATGGTGTGGCTAGCCATTCACCGGGAGCCGGCGACCCTGGTGCAGCTGCGCGCTCACCTGGTTACGCCCCTGCCCCTGGGGGATCTGATCGAGGCCCTCACCAGTCTGGAACGGCGATCACTGGTGGAGCGCGACACCCCCCGAACCAGCTCGCACAGCACCCAATTTACCCTCCAGCCCGTAGTGATGGAGTACATGACCGACTGGCTGGTGGAGCAGGTGAGCCAGGCGATTTTGGCGGCCCCCAGCACCGTCCCCGGCCCCCTGCACACCTATGCCCTGATGGTGGCCCAGGCCAAAGACTACATCCGCGATAGTCAGACCCGGCAAATCCTTCAGCCCGTGCTCGATCGCATCGGCAGCGGCCTTTTAGCCCCTCGACTCCAGCGCCATCTGGACGCCTGGCGTCACCAGCGGCTGCCCAGCTACGGGTGCAGCACCGTGATTCACCTACTCCAGCAGGCCCAGTTGCCCCTGCAGGGATGGGATTTCTCTCACCAGACCATCTGGCAGGCCCACCTCCAGGACAGCAATCTCCAGCACACCAACTTTGCCGCCGCCGATCTGTCCCGCTCGGTATTTAAAGACACCTTCAGCCAGGTGCTCTCCATTGCCTTTAGCCCCGATGGGCAGTTGCTCGCCGCCAGTGACGTCAGTTACGAGATTCATCTGTGGCGGGTGGCCGATGCCCAGCCCGTCCTTACCCTCCACGCCCAGGATGGCTGGTGCTGGGCGGTCACCTTTAGTCCCGACAACCAAACTTTGGCCAGCAGTGCCAACGGCACCATCGACCTGTGGGATCTCAAAACTGGCGATCGCTACGGTCAGCTTAAGGATTCCTCCAGTCGCGTCTTTTCCCTGGCCTTTAGCCCCGACGGCCATTTTCTGGCCAGCGGCAGCGAAGATCATCAGATTCGGGTGTGGGATGTGCGCCGCCGCACCCTGGTCCATTGCCTGAGCGGCCATCGGGACGAGGTGCGGGCGGTGGCCTTTTCCCCCCAGGGCTACCTGCGCCGGGGGGGGAGGCTGGGGGTGCCCCAGGCGGGGCACCAGTTGGCCAGCGGTAGCTACGACGGCACCCTGCGCCTGTGGAATTTGATCGACGGCGATAGCACCGCCCTGGACACGGGCTCGCCGGTGGCGGCCCTGGCCTTTAGCCCCGATGGGCAAACCCTGGCCAGTGGCCAGCAAGACGGCCGCATCGGCTTGTGGGACCGAGCCATTCAGTCTCCGGTGCGGTGGCTCAAGCCTGCCCCCAGCGGGCAATTGCTGCAAAGCCAGGGGCAGGCGGTGCGCACCGTCGCCTTTAGCCCCAATGGGCAAACCTTGGCCAGTGGTGGCGATGACCAAACCATTCGCCTCTGGGCCTGGAAAACCGGACAGCTGATCTGGGACTTCAAAGGCCACAGCAGCTGGATTTCCAACGTGGCCTTTAGCCCCGATGGCCGCACCCTGGCCAGCGCTAGCGAAGATCAGTCCGTGCGGCTATGGGATAGCCAGACCCGTCAGGCCCTGCGGGTACTACGTGGCCACAACAGTGGGGTCTGGGCGGTGGCCCTGCATCCCCAGGGTCAGTACCTGGTCAGCGGCGGCCAAGATCGGCGGGTGCGCCTATGGCCCTTGGCCACCTCTGCTCAGCCCAAGGCGCTGGTCGGCCACACCGGCTGGGTGCTGGCGGTGGCAGTCAGCCCCGATGGTCGCTGGATCGCCAGCGGCAGCGAAGACCGCACCGTGCGCCTATGGGACAGCGTCACTGGCGACTGCTGCACCACCTGGGCCGACCACAGCCATGAAGTTTGGGCCGTGACCTTTTGCCCCCAGGGCGATCGCCTGGCCAGCGGTAGCCTCGATGGCACCATTCGCCTCTGGGACCTTGAGAGTCAGTCCAGTCAGGGCAAGCTTACGGGCCACACCAGTGGCGTCTGGACCCTGGCTATGAGCCCCGACGGTCGTCGCCTGGCCAGCGGCGGCCAGGATGAAACCTTGCGCCTGTGGGATCTTGACACCCAAATCTGCCTCCAGGTGCTGCCCTGCGAAGGCAGCTGGGTGCGGGGGCTGGCCTTTAGCCCCGACGGGCGCTATCTTGCTTGCGGCGGCTCCAATGGCTACCTAATGCTGTGGGATCTAAAGCTGGGCCACCGCACCGTCATCGGTACCCACCCCAGCCTGGTGCTAGCCGTCGCCTTTAGCCCCGATGGACAGTGGTTGGCCAGCTGCTGTGGTGACACCACTATCAAGCTTTGGCATTTGCCGACCCGGCGATGTCACCAAACCCTGTGCGGCCACCACAAGTGGGTGCGCTATGTCACCTTTAGCGCCGATGGCGATCGCCTAATCAGCTGTAGCCAGGACGAAACCATCCAGGTGTGGAAAAAACTCCAGGTTCCCGAGGGCTTTATCTACTGCCGCGAGCAAACTCTGCGGCTACCTCGTCCCTACGAAGGGATGACGATCCAAGGGGCTACAGGGTTAACAGAGGCCCAACGATTAGCTCTACTGACCTTAGGAGCCACTGAAACGGCGGCAATCACAGTTCCTAGCAAGCTTGGCCCATAGGCGACTAGGCAGCTTGGATCGCCAGCCAGACCTGCCATCGGCCAAGGCAAGGTGTTAAAGTCTAAGGGTGAATAGCCACAGTGCCCAGTGGTCCTTATTTAAGGAATTATAAGTTGATGAGTGAATATAAAGAGGGATGCCTGCGGGTAGGGCAAATGGCCCCTGAATTTATGGCGACGGCCGTCGTTGACCAAAACTTTAAAACCATTAAGCTCTCTGACTATCGCGGCAAATACGTGGTGTTGTTCTTCTATCCTCTTGACTTCACCTTTGTCTGCCCAACAGAAATTGCCGCATTTAGCGATCGCTATGATGAATTCAAAGGGCTTGACACTGAAATTTTAGGTATTTCCGTCGATAGTGAATTTTCCCATCTAGCTTGGATTCAAACCGAACGTAAGCTAGGCGGTGTCGGTGATCTGAACTACCCACTGGTGTCAGATCTGAAGAAGGAAATCAGTGCCGACTACAATGTACTGGATCCAGAAAGTGGTGTAGCCCTGCGGGGCCTATTCATTATTGACCGAGACGGTGTGATTCAACATGCCACCATCAATAACCTGGCGTTTGGTCGCAAGGTCGATGAAACGCTGCGGGTGCTACAGGCCATTCAGCATGTGCAGACTAATCCCAACGAAGTTTGTCCCGCCGACTGGCAGCCAGGAGATAAGACCATGGCCCCTGACCCGGTTAAGGCCAAAGAGTTCTTTGCTGAAGTCTGACCAGACTCAAGGGGGGCAGCGAACGCGCTGCCTAGACAGTGGGCTGCCCATGCCCATTGAGCTGAGTTGAAAATTGAGGCTGTGGCTCTGGTTTTAGCCAGAATAAGTTTAGGTTGAGCATCGGTATCAACCGTCATCGTTATCCTTCCTTGGCTACTGTTTGCGATCGCAGGCTGTTCGTTATTCCCAGCCTTTCCTGCCCCATGACCGCTCCTCCCCTATTGGCACCAGCGTTTTGGCGCTATTGGCTCCCTCAACCACCCAGGTTTGGGTTGAGCCTGGGGCAAATTCCCCCCGACTTTGCTCTCTGGGATGTGACCCACCAGCGCACTGTGCGCCTAGCCAACTGGCGAGGCAAACAGCCGGTTGTCCTTGCCTTTGCGCGCCTCTTAACCCAGGATGTGTATCACCCCATAGATCACAGTCATATTGTGACCGTGAATCGAGCCTATGAGCAGTTCCGCAACGCTGGCGCTGAGGTCATGGTGATCACAACCATCAGCCTCCGCCATGCCCAAGGGGTGGTAGACGACTTGCAGCTCAGAGTCCCCCTGCTGAGGGACACCACCGGTGGCAGCTTTCGGGAATATCACACGGGGCAAGCCCTAGGAGCCCCCCTACCGGCTCAGTTTATTCTCGATGCCCAGGGACGCTTGCGTTACGGCCATTTGTTTTCGCTACTGCACACCCATGCCACCCCAGATCAGTTATTGAAGCTGGTCGAAGCACTATGACGACGAGTTCTTTCAATCCTGCAAACCCCAGTGGAGAACCGGGGTATACTAGGTTTGTTGCCTACTACCTGGACCCGTTGTGGATCTTTCCTGTAAAAGTGAATATGCCCTGCTGGCCTTACTGGAGCTTAGTCCTCACTATGCCAGTGGTGAACCCCTGCAAATTCGTCAGATCTCAAGCCAGCAAAATATTCCCGATCGCTACCTAGAGCAACTGCTGGCGACCCTGCGGCGGGCGGGTCTGGTCAAAAGTCAACGGGGAGCCCGGGGAGGCTATCTACTGGCCCGTGATCCCTGGAAGATTTCCCTCTATGATGTGGTGAGCTGCATCGAAGGGTTTGACGCCCAGGCGGATGTGACTAAGGTGCCCGATACCTCTGAAGCAGTGGTCATCCAAGATGTCTGGGGGGAAGTGCGCCAGGCGGCCGAAGCGATTTTGCAGAAATATACCCTGCAAGACCTAGTAGATCAGCGCAACGCCAAGCAGCAAGTTGACATTATGTATTACATCTAGGCCAAGCCCATGCGAATTGCAGAAAACGTCACCCAGCTGATCGGTCGCACCCCCCTGGTGCAGCTGAACCGCATTCCCCAGGACGAAGGCTGCGTTGCTCGCTTAGTGATGAAGCTAGAAGGGATGAACCCCTCTGCTTCGGTGAAGGATCGCATCGGCATTAACATGATCGAAGCGGCGGAGGCAGAGGGGCTGATTACCCCTGGTAAGACGACTTTGGTGGAGCCCACCTCGGGAAACACGGGCATCGCCCTGGCCATGGCGGCAGCGGCGAAGGGCTATCGGCTGATTTTGACCATGCCGGAAACGATGAGTTCTGAACGGCGGGCAATGTTGCGGGCCTATGGAGCGGAGTTAGAGCTTACCCCGGGCACAGCGGGTATGTCGGGCTGTATTCAGCGGGCTCAGGAAATGTTGGATACCCTACCCGACGCCTATATGTTGCAGCAGTTTCGCAATCCGGCCAACCCGGATATTCACCGTCGCACTACCGCCGAGGAAATTTGGACGGATACCGATGGCCAGGTGGATATGTTGGTGGCTGGGGTGGGTACCGGTGGCACCATCACGGGGGTCGCTGATGTGCTGAAGCAGCGTAAGCCAGAGTTCCGTGCGATCGCGGTGGAACCCACTAACAGCCCAGTGATCTCGGGTGGGCGGCCTGGATCCCATAAAATTCAAGGCATTGGCGCTGGGTTTATCCCGGATGTGCTGAATGTCAGCTTGATTGACGAGGTGGTGCAGGTGAGCGACGATGATGCGATCGCCTATGGTCGTCGCCTCGCCCGGGAAGAAGGATTGCTCTCAGGTATTTCCACCGGAGCGGCTGTCAAAGCTGCGATCGAGGTGGGCCGTCGCCCAGAGAATGCAGACAAGTTAATCGTAATTATGCAGCCTAGTTTCGGCGAACGATACTTGAGCACTCCCCTGTTTCAAGATCCAGAGCTACTAGCCCCTATGGCGGTTGGCTGATAAAGCAGACGGCGTTAGCAGGCAACTGGCCCTCAGCTATTCCTCGGATTCCTGGAAGCGAGTCGTTAGCCCCAAGCTGCCCTGGGCACCCTAACCAGAGCATTTACAGGTAGACGCAGCCATGTTGGCCAGAATTTGGAGTGCATCCCTGGTGGGCATTGACGCCCTCAAAGTCGGGGTTGAGGTGGATTTATCCGGGGGATTGCCGGGGGTGGTGATTGTCGGCCTACCTGACACGGCGGTGCAGGAGTCGCGGGAACGGGTGAAAGCGGCGCTGAAAAATGCTGGATTTCCCTTCCCCATGCGCAAGGTGGTGATTAACCTCACCCCTGCTGACCTGCGCAAAGAAGGCCCGATTTTTGATTTGCCCATCAGTGTCGGCATTATGGCCGCCGCCGAGCAGGTGCGGCCCGAAGCCCTTAACGACCTGCTGTTTCTGGGGGAGCTTTCCCTGGATGGTAGCTTGAGAGCGGTGGCCGGGGTGTTGCCCATTGCCGCCGCCGCCCAAAAACTTGGGCTGCGCGGCCTGGTGGTGCCCACTGACAATGGCCGCGAAGCCGCCGTGGTGCCAGGGCTTACCGTCTACAGTTTTAACCACTTGTCAGAGGTGGCAGATTTTCTCAACCACCCGGTTGGCTACCAACCGGTGGTGGTGGATAGCGCTACCGCCATGCGGCCCACACCAGGGGCTCTGGATTTACGGGATGTCAAAGGCCAGGCCCAGGCCCGCCGCGCCCTGGAAATCGCGGCCGCCGGCGGCCATAACCTGATCTTCGTTGGTCCACCGGGCAGCGGTAAGACCATGCTGGCCCGCCGCTTACCCTCTATCCTGCCGCCCCTGCAGTTTGAAGAAGCCCTGGATGTCACCCAAATCCATTCGGTAGCTGGGTTACTGAAGGAAAAGGGCACCTTGGTGAGTAACCGTCCCTTCCGTAGCCCCCACCATTCCGCCTCGGGGCCATCGCTGGTGGGGGGCGGTAGCTACCCCAAGCCGGGGGAGATTTCCCTGGCCCACCGGGGGGTCTTGTTTCTAGATGAGCTGACGGAGTTCAAGCGAGATGTGCTGGAATTTTTGCGGCAGCCCCTGGAAGACGGCTACGTTACCATCACCCGCACCCGACAGTCGGTGGTGTTTCCGGCCCAGTTTACCCTAATTGCTAGCACCAACCCTTGCCCCTGCGGCTTTTACGGCGACTCGGTGCAGCCCTGCACCTGCACCCCCCGCAGTCGCGAAAACTACTGGTCGCGACTGTCGGGTCCGTTGATGGATCGGATTGATTTGCAGGTGGTGGTTAGCCGCATCAAACCCGAAGAAATGACTCAGCACCAGTCGGGGGAAGCCTCGGAGCCAGTGCGCCAGCGGGTGCAAGCCGCCCGCCAACGGGCCTACAATCGGTTCAAAGCCGAGCCGGGTCTGCAGTGCAACGCCGATATGCAAAGCCGCCACCTGAAACACTGGTGTCCCCTGGATGACTCCAGTCGTATCCTCCTGGAAGGGGCCGTTCGCAAGCTGGGCCTATCGGCCCGGGCCACCGATCGCATTCTGAAGGTGGGCCGCACCATTGCTGACTTGGATGGGGCCGATCACCTGCAAACCCACCACATCGCTGAAGCGATCCAGTACCGCACCATCGATCGAATGCAATAGAGTGGGGTTTGGACCTTAGCGGGTGACAAGGGGACTCAAAGCTTCAGGGGACAATGCTTTGAGAGAATAGGAAGGACAAAAAATAGGGAGTCCTGAACGGACTCCCCCCAAAAATAT
>SLIY01000307.1 GCA_007135385.1 Leptolyngbyaceae cyanobacterium CSSed165cm_216 | reverse complement strand
TCCCCACCTCCTCCACTCCCCCACTCCCCCGCCGCCGACTTCGTCTACAGCAAACGCCGCTACTGGGCCAACCTCACCGAAGACGGCGGTCGCCAACTGACCATTGGTAATCCTGAAGGGCAGCTGCTAGTGGTCAACCTGGGCGATCGCCAGGGAGCTTTACACTTACCCGGAGCCGATCCTAAGCCGATTGATGTATCTGAGGTGCACTATTGCAATCTGATTCAAGCGGGGATGAATGCGGTGGACCTGCAGCAGTTGACGCAGCTGCTGCTGCAAAAAGACGACTGCCTAGCGGCCCAAGCCCAGGAGCTACAAGCCCTGCGGGACCAGGTGGCGCAGCTAGAACAGCAGCGCCAGTCCCTCACCAGTTCTCAGCCAGCCAGCCCGTCTCCACCCCAATCACCGTCTACCTCTAGCCCTGGCTCCCAGGTGTCAGCCCCCAACCCAGTAGCGCCAGAGACAGTCCCCTCCCATGCTGTTGATGAAACCGCGGAGGCCCAGGCCTGCGACCCCAAAGCTCTAGAGCAGCAGGTGCGCCAAGCGGTTGGCGATCAAGCTTGGTTCTGCCTGTCTGCGGCTACCCACACTGACCTTTGCCGTGCCTGCCATCACCAAGACCTGGCGCAAAACTCAGCCCAGGAAACAGGCCATGCCGATTATTCAACCGCTGCGAGCCACCTGATACAGGCTCTAGAGCGGGAGTTGTGGCACCCCCTGGTGGTGGGAATTACTCAGTATGGCCAAGAAACCCAAGATCAAGATATGGTGGCCCTGGCAGACGGGTTAAGCCAGGCTGCGAGTGGAGCGGTACTACCGCCCCTTTTGAGCGAGTCCTGGAAAGCTCTGTCTGTCAAGGCGTTAAAGGCTGCCGGCAAACCCCGCAAAGATCTGCATCAGCGGGTCGATGCCGATGACACCGACTTCCTCCCTTTCCGAATTGACGCGACTCACCGGGTGTTGCTAGACGAGTTTTTGCAGGGGTGGGATCACCCCATGGGACGTTGGCTGACTGCCGCCCACGATCAAGCCGCCTCCAGTCTGGCCCAGGTGTTTCAGTTGGGTCAGTTAGCCTTAGATGAGGATGCGATTTTACGGCATTGGCAATACCAGTGGCTGCAACAGCTGTTACTGGGAGGTGGCCGCCAGGGGAAGGGAATTTTGCAAAAGATCTTTGGTTGATGGATGGACGACGATGGCACAGGGTGATCAAATCTATGTGATGCGACCGCTGGGGACATTAGCCGGGGTCTACCAGCACCATGGCATTGACTGCGGCGATCGCAGCGTCATTCACTACAGCAAAGCCAGTCAAGTGGCGGAGGTAGCCCGTACCAGCTTTGATCGCTTTTCCTGGGGCAACCCGGTGCATCCCGTACGCCACACCGTCGCCTATGAGGATGAGGTGGTGTTCCAGCGGGCTCACAGTCGATTGGGCGAACGGCAATACGATTTGTTCACCAATAATTGTGAGCACTTTGCCACCTGGTGCAAGACTGGTCGCAGCGAAAGCCTACAACTGGCTAGCTTTGGTCTGCAGTTGGACCAGTTGAACCTGCCAGAACTACGGCGTTTGGTCCCTGGCGCCAGCCAAGAACGTTCTCCAGAGCAGGCTATGGCCCTGGTGCAACGGGCCTTAGGAGATGTGGCAACCGCCTACAACACGCTGCTCACGGCTCAACAGCAGGCCCAACAGAAGATGAATACCTGGCAGCGGGTGGCCCAAACGGCCTTGGAGCGCGATCGCGAGGATCTGGCCCGGGCCGCCCTGCACCGCAAACTTACCGCCCAAAAGCAAGCCGATAGCCTGACTAGCCAACTGGCGGATCTAATCGACATGCAGCTAACCCTCCAGCGCAACCGTGATCGGTCTGCTAAGCAGAGCTAGGGGGCTTGGGTATCAACCCACAATATCGACTTAATTGGCCGCTGAATCGGTTCCCCGGCTGGATCTAAACGTCCGTAATGGATTTCCCCCTTAAACATCAGCGTGGACGAGCTACCCCCGTCCAGGTTTAGAGCCTGCACAACGCCTCGTTCTGCCATAAACGTCGCCAGATCGGCAAAGGTAAACCCCGAGGGAGCTGCCCCTGGCACCTGGGCTACCATCACCAGGATCAAACCACCCTCTGCCGTTAACCCCACCGCTGAGCGGGCATTGGCTGACTGGCTGCCCAACGCATCCCGCGGTGGGCTGGCGCTAGGGTCGACAAAGGCTTCGACTATGGATGTATCTTCCGGCAACAGCTGAGGCCCGGCCCCAATCGCGTCCACCAGGGTACAGCCGCTGGGTACGGGGGCTTGATGTGGTGCGATCGCATACTGCGGTCCTTCGTCACAGTCATAGCGGCGGAACTCTGAACGGTTGAGAATTTGATCCATATAGGGAGCAAGGGTAGGATTGCCGACCAGCCGCTGATTTTCGCTGGGGTCCGCCACTAACCCCCCATCGACGATGCCGTAGGAGGTGGTGAGGCCGTTATTGGGGTCAAAAAAGCCAGCGTTAATCGCCGCCACCGCACAATCTGTGTGGCCACAGGTGTCAGCCACCATCTCCCCCAACCGCATCAGGTCGTCCGTTACCGCCACCCTGACTGGATAAGCAGCTGGATCAGGAATATGCACCACATGTACTGTGGCTTGGGGCAGTTCTATGCGGTCATAGATGGGCGATCGAGGAGTGGTGGCCTCGGCCTCAGCCGCCGGTTCCCCAGGTAGGGGAGCACAGCTGAGCAGGAGGAGGCTGAGCAGGAGGAAGGAGGGATGGGAGGGCATGGGGAGGTGATGGGGTGTAGACGCGGAGGGGCTTCCCGGAGGGTAGGGGGGATGGGGGGATTTTGGATTTTGGATTTTGGATTGAAATCGTAGGATGCATTAGCGGTCGGGGTCTGGGCATTGGTGGTCAACCTGGGGCCGCAATGCACCGGTCGGCTGCTGGCGGGGAATGGTAACAAGAAAGATTAAATGCATGAGGGGAATGTGTAGGGGGCTGGTCAGTGTGTTTGCCCTGGCGGCTGCCTTCTGCTGGAACATATAAGGTGGATAAATTATGATACCGCCCAACCCTATGCCTTTGGTCAAATCTCACTATGGGGCGATCCCGCAACCGGTGCCAGCGGTGTCCGTGGTGGTGCCGATCTACAACGGAGAGGAGGATCTGCCTGATTTGGTAGCTTGTCTGTTGGCTCAGACCTACCCGGCAGAGCGGCTGGAATATTGGCTGGTCGATAATGGTAGCCGCGATCGCACCTCCAAACTCCTGCAAATGGCAGAAATCGCCGCTCGGGATCGAGGGATTCGCCTCCGCCCTCTGACTTGTGGTGCTATCCAAAGTTCCTATGCTGCCCGCAACGTCGGCATTCGCGCCGCTGGGGGCGATGTTCTGGTGTTTACCGATGTGGACTGTCGACCCAGCCCAGACTGGCTATCTAACCTGGTACCTTCCTTGACTGACCCCGCCGTGGGCCTGGTGGCTGGGGCCATCCAGGCTTTGCCAAGTCGCCACTGGCTGGCTCGCTATGGCGATCGCCAGGGTACCCTCTCCCAGCACCACACCTTAGCCCATCCTTTTTTACCCTATGGGCAGACGGCCAATTTGGCGGTGCGGGCCAAAATTCTTCGCCAGGTGGGGTTGTTTCGTCCCCAGTTGACCACCGGCGGGGACGCCGATCTGTGCTGGCGGATTCAACAAGCAACCCCCTGGAGGCTGGTGGCGGCCCCGGATGCGGTAGTCTACCATCGTCATCGACAGAGCTTGCCTGATTTGTGGCGACAATGGTATCGATACGGCTGCTCGAATCGGTACTTGCATGAGCTACATGGGGTAGCGCTCATGCGTTCCCTAACCGTCAGAGAGATAGGGTATCGACTTCTGCGCTGGGCCTTAAAGGACCTGCCCCAGGCTACGGTGCCCCTAGTTCAGGGACAGGGAACGGCGATAGAGCTGGCGATCGCGCCCCTGGACCTATGGTGTGCCCAGGCCCGCACCCAGGGGCAGCAGCAGGCCCATCTGCCCGAGGCAGCCTGTTTGATTGAATATTTGGAAGCGGGGGAGTCGCCGTGCGCATTTTGATCATTTCTGCCACCTTTCCCTACCCGCCCAGCTTGGGGGGCACCCAGGTGCGTACGTTTTATTTGCTCAAATATCTGGCCCAGCACCACAGCGTTACCTTAGTGACCCAGCGATCGCGATCGGTGACCGATAGAGACCTTTACAGGTTAGGCACCTATGTCAATCAGTTAATCACGTTTCCCAAGCCCAGCGGGGCTGATTTACAGCCGGGGTTGGGGGGCAAAATCAGTCGGTTTGGTCAGTTTCTAGCCACGGGCACCCCTCCCAGTACTCGATTCCTCCACCAGTCAGCCATGCAGCGTTGGATTGATAGTTGGGTGATTGCGGGTGGGGAGGCCATCACCTGTGAGCATAGTGTCAATGAGGTGTTTGTGCGGCCCCAGTATCGCTACCGCATTCCTAAAGTGGTGGTCAATATCCACAGTTCTGTCTATGGCACGTTGGTGAATCAACTGGCGACGGGCACCGCCGAAAAGCCGATTCGCGATCGCATCAACCGCTGTCTCATGCACCGTTACGAACATCGCTACGGACGAAAGTTCTCTGACCTGGTGGTGACCACCCCGGAGGACCGCCAGTTTTTTCAGCCCATCCCCGGCAACGCTGGCCTGCATGTGGTACCCAACGGGGTTGACCTGGCCCAGGTCCCCTACCGTCTAGACGACCCCGGTGGCCATAGTCTGGTGTTTGTGGGGGCGATGGACACCCTGGCCAATGGCGATACGGCCCGATACCTGGGGCGGAAGATTTTGCCGCAGCTGCGATCGCACTATCCAGATTGCTCCCTCTATCTGGTGGGGCGCAATCCGACGGCGGCGGTGCGGGCCTTAGCCCAACGACCGGGGGTGATCGTCACCGGGGCTGTTCCCTCGGTGGTAGATTACCTGCACCGGGCCACAGTGTGCGTGGTGCCCATGCGGGTCGGCTTTGGGATTAAAAACAAAACCCTGGAAGCCATGGCAGCCGGGGTGCCAGTGGTAGGCAGCGATCGCGGCTTAGAAGGTCTATCGGTTGACCAGCCCCTGGCTGCCCTGCGGGCTAACACCCTGGCAGACACCGTAGCCGCCATCAGCCAATTGTTTGAGCAGCCGCACCTGCGAGCAACCCTATCCCAAAATGGTAGACACCTGGTTGAAACCAGCTTCACCTGGGAGCAGGCTGGCCAAGCCTATGAGCAAATTCTCGCCTCAGATCTCGGAGGTTTTGAAAACCTCCGAGATCTGAATTGCGATCGCCGGTAACCAGGCTCAGCCCGGGCTATGGCAATCCGACCGATCCCTCGTCCCCTGTTGCACCAGGGTATGGTCTGCTGCGATCGCGTGGTGAAACGACTCGGGGATCTCATACCACGCCAACAGATCCACCCGAAACGGCAGATCGCTTTCGTCAAAGGCTTCTTTAAGGTCGGCGATCGCCATCTGTTGCTGTGGGGCGGCAAACACCACCAGATCCAGGTCAGAGTGGGGGCCGGCATTTTAAGCCGCCAGGGGCAGCGACTTCTCTGCCAGCACCCCATGGTAGAACTGCTGTAACTGCCCGGTTGCTGCTGCCCAGCCCCAGCGTTCCGCTTCGACCACCGCATTGCGGCGCATCAGTTCTCGCTCCGCCTTGGCTTCAATTAGACGGCGGGTTGCGGTAATCGCCCCTAATTCATCTTGGGGGTCAAACAGGAATCCATTCACCCCATCGGTGACAATGTCGGGAATGCCGCCGGAGTTAGCGGCCACTACTGGGCAGCCTGCCGCCATCGCTTCCAGCAGTACTAGTCCCAGGGTTTCAGTGCGGGAGGGAAAGACAAAGGCATCGGCGGAGGCGTAGGCCGAGGCCAGGTCTTCCCCTGCTAAGTAGCCGACAAAGTGAGTGGAGGTATCGGCGAAATGTTCCTCCAACTCTGCCCGGTAGGGACCATCCCCCACCAAAGCCAGGCGGGAGCCAGGAATCGCCTCTAATACAGGCTTGATCCGGTCAATTTCTTTTTCCGCCGACAGACGACCGATGTACAGCAGCAGGGGTGCTTCGGGATAGCCTTGGGAGAGGCGATCGCGCATTTCAAGACTGGCCAGTTCGGGGCGGAACAGTTCGGTATCCACTCCCCGCTGCCACACTTCAATATTTGCCACCCCATGCTCCGACAGCTCCGCCTGCATGGCAGTGGAGGTAACCAGGTTGATCTGGGCCTGGTTGTGCATGGCCTTAATCAATTCCCACATCAGCCCTTCCAACATGCCTAGACCGTAGTGCTCTAAGTATTTGGGCAGATGGGTGTGGTACGAAGCCACCAACGGCAAGCCTTTGTTTTTGCCATAATAAATTCCGGCCAGTCCCAGCACCGCCGGGTTGACCACATGCACCAGATCTGGCTGAAAGGCATCCAGGGCTTCGCCGATAGAGGGACGGGGCAGGGCTAACTTTAACTCTGGATAAAGGGGCAGAGGAAACCCTGACACTCCATGAATCCTGGCTCCTCGATACTCCGTTAGCCCCCCCTCTGGAGAAAACACCAAGACTTGATTACCTTGCCGCTGCAGGTGATCCACCGTGTGCTTGAGACGGGTAACAATGCCGTCAACTTTGGGCAAAAAGGTCTCAGTAAAGAGCGCAATTCGCATAGGGATTAAGGAACTCAAAAGATAAGAAACAGGCTAAACCGTTAAAGCCGCGTACGCGGCTTTAACGGTTTCATACACTAGTTACGTCGCCACTGCACTTTGGGCATGATCTGCGATTTGTCGACGCGGCCTTTGTACTTGATGGCAAAGTTGAGCAAGCTATCCAGCAGAGAGTCAGACAGTAGGTGGGGTTCTAGACCCAGGTCCAGCAGATTGGTGTTCTTGGCATTGAAGTAGTGATCTTCGGACTCAACCCGAGGATTATCCAGGTAGTTAATGTCTACATCCAGACCTAGGGTGTTCCCGGCTTTTTTCACCATCATCGCCAGGTCACCGACGCTGAACATTTCAGTGAACTGGTTAAAGACGCGGAACTGCCCCGGGTCAGCGGGCTTATCAATGGCGATTTCCACACAGCGCACGGTATCGCGAATGTCCAGGAAGGCCCGGGTCTGGCCGCCCTTACCGTAGACGGTGAGGGGGTGACCTACCGCCGCCTGAATACAAAAACGATTGAGGGCGGTACCAAATACCCCGTCGTAGTCCAGCCGGTTGATCAACAGTTCATCCATGCCGGTTTCTTCGGTCAGCACCCCGTACACCACCCCTTGGTTGAGGTCGGTGGCCCGCAGCCCCCACACCTTACAGGCGAAGTGGATGTTGTGGGAATCGTGCACCTTGCTCAGGTGGTAGAAGGAGCCGGGCTGCTTGGGGTAAGGCAGGGTGTCTTTGCGACCATTATGCTCAATGGTGATGTAGCCCTCTTCGATATCGATGTTAGGGGTGCCGTATTCGCCCATGGTGCCTAGCTTCACCAGGTGGCAGTCGGGGAGGCGATCGCGCAGCACATAGAGTAAGTTCAAATTACCTAGCACATTGTTAGCCTGGGTCAGAACCGCGTGCTCCCGGTCAATCATCGAGAACGGAGCGGAGCGCTGTTCGCCAAAGTGCACCACCGCACCAGGCTGAAACTCCAGCATCGTCTCCTCTAGGAAGGAGTAGTTGTTAATGTCACCGATATAAAGGTCAATGTGCTTGCCAGTGAGGTCTTTCCAGCGCTGCAAACGACTTTGAATCGGGGCAATGGGGGTCAGGGTTTCTACCTGAAGCTGGGCATCCCAGTGCCGCCGCACCAAGCTGTCGAGAATGCCGACTTCGTAGCCACGATTGGATAGATATAGGGCCGTCGCCCACCCGCAGTAGCCGTCACCGCCAATTACAAGGACTTTCATATCAATGCTTCAATCTCGTTGCTGATACCAAGACAATCTACCAGGTTTAGAGGACCTGTAAACCACCGATTGAAATATTA
>SLIY01000109.1 GCA_007135385.1 Leptolyngbyaceae cyanobacterium CSSed165cm_216 | reverse complement strand
TCTTTTCTTGGGCGCTAGCGGCCATGGGCAGAGCCGCCATGGAAGCTGTAGTAGCCAGACCCAACGCGATCGCGGCGATAAAACGAGTTTTCATAGTCATTCTCCAAATGCAAACTGTGTGGTGAGCCCGCCCCAAGATGTCCCCAAAAAGGTTTGAGTCGATGTCATCAGGTCGGGATGGGTATCGCGCAGTGGATGGTTCCTTGCGGCGCATATCTATGTTGTAGCGCTGGGGGGTAGGGGGTATTTCACTGGACCATGACACTTTATGGAGTGGGTGATACGGAGGCACTAATCACTATGTGCCAATCGAACATCCAAAGATCTCAAAAAGGCGGCGACATCCCCGACAGAACGACATTTCACCTTTGTGACAATCTTGTCTAACAACTCAGAGAAAACATCACTTTGGGACTGTCACCCCAACTGGCACAGTAGATTGTCACAAAAGCAGAAGCCGACTTGGGGGTGGTTTACGGTTTACGGTTTGCGGTCCAGGGTTGTCGGTTCAGCGCTAGTTCAGCAGACTCCCATGTAGCGAAGTTGGCTACATCCCCTCCTCGGAGGGGTGCCCGGAGGGCGGGGTGGGTCAAAATGGGTACGGTTCAGCCCGGATGGTGCATTGCGGCGTGCGATTGACCACCAAAGCCATACGCACGGGCTAGGCCCTACGTTTTTTCCCACCTCCCCATTTCCCTCGCATCCAATTCCCCGCTAGGGCAGACACCCAGGTCTGCCCCTACATCCCCCCATCCACCAACTCAAAATTTCTCCTCCGGAGACGCTTCGCGAACAAAACTCAAAACTCAAAACCTCCCCACTTCCCCTACCCCTGCCGGCTTTCCAGGAGCTCGTTAATTTGGTTGAGAATTTCCTCAAACAGCTGGGGGGGTGCGCCACCAGGAATCAGCAGGTCATTCATCACAAAAGAAGGGGTGCCTTGGAGTTGTAGCTGTTGGGCTAGCTCTAGATCTCGTTGGATAGCGGCAGCGGCGGCGTCACTGGCGCGATCGCGGTTGAACTGCTCTAGATCCAGATTCATCGCCTCAGCTAATTCCACATAGAGCTCATCCCCCAGACGGTCTTGGTTGACGTAGAGGCCGTCATGGTACAACCAAAACTGTCCCTGCTGGTCTGCGGCCCAAGCCGCCTGGGCCGAGGGAATGGCTTCTGGGTGAATTTGGGTGAGGGGAAAGTGCTTGTACACATAGAGGATATCCGCTTCGTGGTTACCCACAAACTGCTTCATATGACCAGCGGCCACCGCACAGTAGAGACATTGAAAATCGGAAAACTTAAACAACACGACCTCAGCATTGGTATTACCCTTGGTGGGGGAATCGCCAATTAAGGTTTGCCGATCCATCGAGCCAATTACTGTAGTCACCAGAGCCTGGTGCTCCTCTCGGCTTTCCGGGGGGGTAGAAGCATTACGCCTGGGTAACAACAGCACCAGGGGCATCAGCAAACCTAAACCAACGGCCCCTAAACAAACCCATAGCAGCAGCTTAGATTGCCGTAGTCGTTGCCAACGTGTTTCCATAGTTGCCTTGCCACTGGTCACGGTTACAGGTTGACTATACCAAGCCCTTCCCCACAGCGGCGTTGCTGAGTTGAGGAATGAACCTTCAGAAGCGATACCCGCGTGCCCCCCTTTTCTGGTATGCCCGTAGGGCTATAATCCCCCGTTCGCGAAGCGTGCCCAGAGGGCAAATACGGGGGACTTTGAAGACTCTGGCTCCCCCAGAATTGGAGGCTAGGGGGCAAATCATACCTGGGCTAAGCAACGCCCCCACATCATCTGCCAATGGCATTAATTTAGATAGGCAGAATGGGCTAGCCGCTCTACCAAATCCCGCAGTCGTCGCTTAGCCCTAGAAGCCCGCTGGCGCAGGGCCGCCTGGCTGGGAACTGACTGGCCTTGGACGGCTAGCCATTGGCTAATCTCGTTCCAGGTCCACCCTTGAACGGTCTTCAGGTACAGCAGGGTGGTGGCGTAGGGATCTTCCTGATGCAATTGGTCTAACGCCTGATAGAGCAGGTCCAGGTCTTCCCGCACCATCTGCATCTGGAGCAAATGGGGACCATTGTCTGCCATCATCGCTTCTAGCAGGTGGGGTTCGACGGCGCTAAATCGTTGTTTGCGCTTACGCTCATAAATAACGTGAATCGCGGTCGCTTTTAACCAGGCTTGGGCATTGTGGATGGTTTCTCCAGCCTGAAGCTTTTTTTTACCACGCAAATAAGCTTCATGGAGCACCTCAAAAACCTCCATATGATTCCCTAAGCGGTACTGATTAAGGGTGCTTTGAATCACCCTGATTAGGGTGTAAGCCTGGGGATTATCTTGGCTTAAAACATTGGCTAGGGCACGGTCAAACACATCCTGAATCGGACAAGCGGTAGGCCGTAGATAAGGACCATTACTGGGGGTCTGGTCAGCAGAGCTCATAGGGGTGGGGCATGAAGGATACGATCACAAACCAGTCGTGATAACCGTACCTTCACCCCCATCAGGGCCAATTTCGGAAAGTTTGCATTATCGGCCAATCTGTTAGGTCAGTCGTTACTGGTACAAAAACAGGCGTTTTGCCGCCCGAGTAAACGCCACGTAGCAGAGTTGGTTTCGCTCTACCACGTTACGGTTAACCAGCATGGACGGTACATCGACGAAGACATCTTGAAAGGTGGACCCCTGACTTTTGTGAATGGTGAGGCTATAGGCATAATCCACACTGTGGAACCGCTGCTGTAAGTCCCAGAATTCCATCCAGCGCTTTTCTTTGGCTAAAAAATCACAGCGGGCTTGAAACTCCTGCTGACCTGACTCATGGAGTATCCGTAGGGTTCTAAAGTCCCCTTCTTCGGTTTCCACCTCCAGTTGCCACACAGGCCACTCCCCCTCCCGCCCTCGGGCAATATGCAACACCTCACATTCAGCGGACGTAGGCAAAATAATTGACTCGCCTTCTAAGCAGGGGGTGAGGGCAATCAGCCGTTCCCCTGGCACAAATCGTCGGGTATTAGAGCCATAGATGGCGGTGCGAATCATCCGGTTGAGTTGGGCCACCCGGCGATTGGTGTAAGCCAGAGCTCGTACCTGGTCGGGGTTGGCCTGGTAGGTCTGACTGGTAAAGGCTCGAATCAACAGCTTTTCCCAGGCCGAACGAGGCACCACAAAGCAGCCTTCGGTTTGCTCGGCATTGGTATCGCTGCTGAAGCGGGGCAGGCGATCGCGCACCAGGTTACGGCGAATGTCTTCGGCAATCACCCCAATGGCACCGCCATAGCGCACCACTTCGGTCAGGGCCGAGCGATGGATAATCTTGCGAAAACAGGCGGACTCTTGCTCATTCACCGGGGGTAACTGGGCCGAGTCCCCCACAAACAAAATTTGAGTGTCTTGGTACAGGCTGGATACGGCATTGACTAACAACTGCCACAGCTCTTCGTTCACCATTGAACATTCATCCACCACCACCAGACTGTAACGGTCCAGTTGGCTGCCCTGCTGGCGATCGAGTTGGAAAACCTGCTTGCCACTATCCTCATCAATCACGGGCCGTAGCCCCAGTAATTTGCAACAGGTCATAGCGTCAATTCTGAGTTGCCATTGGGCGGCCATGGCGGCCAATACCTTTGTGGCTTTGTTGCTAAACGCCGTGAACACAATGGCCCGTTGGTCCCCCTGTTGCCGTAACCCCTGAATAAAGACTTGCAGCAGGGTAGTTTTGCCCGTGCCCGCATAGCCGGTCAACAGATAGAGCTTTTCCTGACTGTGAGCAAAGGTCTCTAGGGCCTCTAGGGCCGCCATTTGTGCCGCTGTTAGGGCTAGGGCTTTGCCGTTGGGGTCGGTGGGGCTGCGCTTCAGGTGCACCATAGTTTCGACTGTCGCAGACTATGGTCTAGCATAGTGCTTATTTACTATAGTAAGGCCAGCAGTAGCAGGGGAATAGCCCCAGCAGAGCGCAATACGCAGGAGGGCGTGATACCGTGCAGGCACAGCTAACAAGAACATGGCCGCTGGGGGTAGCCCTGGTCTGGGGGATGATATCTGCGATGCCAGCCCTGGCCCTGCCCCCAGCCGATGACATCCCCGAAGAAATTTTGCGCACGGCCATCATCACTGAAGCGCGATCGCCCCTCACTGGCGAGCCCCTATCAGCAGAGGACTATGCCGCCCTAGTGGAAGACCTAAGGGATCCTAACATCCCGAGACGGGTCAGTTCCGACTTAACTCAGCTGATTTATCTGTTGCAGCTACGCCGCCTTGGCAGACGCATTCTGCCCATGATCATTCAATAGATAGATCAAACAATCAAACATTAGATAGATCAAGCGTTGGGGAGATAGATCGGGAAATGGGGCCGGGAAAGGTGCTGCGTCCCGCGTTGGCTCAGTAGCCCAACAATATAAAAAATTCCCTGTGGAAAGCGCTAAGTTTTGTTAATCTATTCCGCAGATAGTAAACTTTGCTCAACCAGATGTCCCATGGGAGATATCGATATGCAGTCTCAGGCTACCCCTGCGATCGCCCCCCTAAAGGGCAGCGTTTAACTTGCCCACCTGTCGCCCTAGCCTCAGCATCAACCCAGGGTGTATTGTGACATCACCCACGGCTTCTGCCTGTTTTTATAACCAATCTGTGGATTTTCAAATATGGCTATCACCGTTGACTCTGAGCAGATTGACCGGATTGTTTGGAACCAGCACCACGACCCGTTTGAGATTTTGGGGCCTCACATGGTGCAGCAGCAAGACGGCAAAACCCTGTGGGCGGTTCGCGCTTATCTGCCCCAGGCTGATAAAGCTTGGGTGATTTTGCCCGAAATCCACCAAGAAGTGGAAATGGAAACCAACCATAACCCCCACTTCTTCGAATGTGTACTAGAAGTGCAGGATCTAGCCAACTATCAGCTCAAGTACGTCAGCGGTGACCACGTTCACGTCATCTACGATCCCTACGCCTTCAAAACCCGCACCATCACCGACTTCGATATCCATTTATTCGGAGAGGGTAACCACCACCGCATCTACGAAAAACTGGGTTCCCATGTGGCTGAGGTAGAAGGGGTGAGCGGCGTCTATTTTGCTGTGTGGGCTCCCAATGCTCGAAATGTCTCGGTGCTGGGTGACTTCAACCACTGGGATGGTCGCAACCATCAGATGCGCCGTCTATCCAACGGTATTTGGGATTTATTTATTCCCACCCTGAAAGCTGGGGAATCCTACAAGTACGAAATCAAAAATTACGACGGCCACATCTACGAAAAGTCTGATCCCTACGGCTTTCAGCAGGAAATCCGGCCCAAAACCGCTTCCATTGTCACTGATCTAGACAGCTATGCCTGGCAAGATGACGATTGGCTGGAAAAACGGCGTCAGACCGAACCCCTGACCCAGCCAGTTTCCATTTACGAGGTGCACCTGGGGTCTTGGCTGCACGAATCGTCCGCCAACCCAGCCCTGCGCTCTGACGGCACCAAAGAGCCTATAGTTACCGTAGCTGAGCTTAAACCAGGAGCCCGCTTTCTCACCTATCGAGAGCTGGCCGATCGCCTGATTCCCTACGTCAAAGAGCTGGGCTTTACCCACATTGAACTGCTGCCCGTCGCCGAGCACCCCTTCGATGGTTCCTGGGGCTACCAGGTCACCGGCTACTACGCGGTTACCTCCCGCTATGGCACCCCCGAAGACTTTATGTATTTTGTCGATCAGTGCCACGCCAATGACATTGGGGTAATTGTCGACTGGGTGCCAGGCCACTTTCCCAAAGATGGCCATGGACTCGCCTTTTTCGACGGCACCCATCTCTACGAGCACGCTGACCCCCGCAAGGGCGAGCACAAAGAGTGGGGCACTCTGGTGTTTAACTACGGCCGTAACGAAGTGCGTAACTTCTTGGTGGCCAACGCTGTGTTCTGGTTCGAGAAGTATCACATCGACGGCATCCGGGTCGATGCGGTGGCCTCAATGCTCTACCTCAACTACTTACGCAAAGATGGGGAGTGGGTGGCCAACGAGTACGGTGGCAGCGAGCATATTGAGGCCGCAGACTTTCTACGCCAGGTTAATCATGTGCTATTTACCTACTTCCCTGGCGTGCTGTCAATCGCCGAGGAATCCACCGCCTGGCCGATGGTGTCATGGCCCACCTATGTGGGCGGGCTCGGTTTCAATCTGAAGTGGAACATGGGTTGGATGCACGACATGTTGGATTACTTCCACATGGACCCATGGTTTCGCCAGTTTCACCAGAACAACGTTACCTTTAGCATTTGGTACGCCTTTACCGAAAACTTTATGCTGGCCCTGTCCCACGACGAGGTGGTGCACGGCAAGAGCAACATGCTGGGCAAAATGCCCGGCGACGAATGGCAGAAGTTTGCCAACCTGCGCTGCCTCTATACCTACATGTTCATGCACCCCGGCAAGAAAACCTTATTCATGAGCATGGAGTTTGGCCAGTGGAGCGAGTGGAATGTGTGGGGCGACTTGGAATGGCATCTACTGCAATACCCGCCCCATGCCAGTCTGAAGCACTTCATGGGCAAGCTCAACCAGTTCTACCGCAGCGAACCCGCCCTATTTACCCAGGACTTTGACCAATCGGGCTTTGAGTGGATTGATTGCAGCGACAATCGCCATAGCGTGGTGTCGTTTATTCGCCGTGATCAGGGTAGCGGTGATTTTGTGGTAGTAGTGTGTAACTTTACGCCCCAACCCCATAGCCACTATCGGGTGGGCGTACCGGAAAAGGGCTACTACAAGGAGCTATTTAACAGCGACGCCCGTGACTTTGGCGGCAGCAACATGGGTAACTTAGGCGGCAAGTGGTCGGACGACTGGGCCTTCCATAGTCGTCCCTATTCTCTCGATCTGACCCTGCCACCCCTAGGGGTAATTGTGCTGAAGCTGGCTCAGGAGGAGACCCAGAAAGCGTTGTCTGGCCAATAGTTGCCCCTTTAACCAAGCGACTATCAATCCCGATCGCGAAACTGATCGAGGCCGTTGAGAATCAAATCAAGCCCGAACTCGAAATCATGCAGGCCGTTATAACGGCCCGCGATCACGTGGTGGGTGAGTTGGTTCATATAGGGGTACTGATCAGCCGGGATATTGGAAACAAAGCTAGCGGCTACATCTGAGTACTGTTCTGCCTTTAGGGGAAAATTTAGCTCTTGCAGGGTAAAGCCGTAGATGTGGCTGTCGATCGCATTCCATATGCGATCGGCCATCTCATAGGACAAGCCCGCCTCTACCAGGCAACCCAGGGTGGTATCGATATAGCGCAGCATGGCTGGGCCGACGTTAACCCTCGACATCAGGGCGATCGCCGCCCAGGGATGCCGCAACAGCACCGCGTGGGCCGAGATTGCCCGCCGCCGCATCGCCGTCTTCCAGTCTGTGTCCAGACTGGGTAATTCAATCTCGCTGACCACCTGATCGACGAGGCTGTCAATGATGTTGATGTTTGGCGGGGTGCGCAGACCCAGCGTTCACATCCTCGGCTTTGATGTGGCGGGGCGGGTGGATGCCGTAGGTCCAGACGTAACTCAGTTTCAGCCGGGGGATGCGGTGTTTGGTGACCTGTCAGAATGCGGCTTTGGGGCCTTTGCGGAGTACGTGTGTGCCCCAGAATCAGCCCTGGTGCTAAAGCCAGAGACTGTTTCCTTTGAGGTGGCGGCGGCGGTGCCGGGGGCGGCGCTGGCGGCCCTCCAGGGGCTACGAGACGTGGGCCAGATTCAGTCAGGGCAGCGGGTGCTTGTCAACGGGGCCTCGGGCGGGGTGGGGTCATTTGCGGTGCAGTTGGCCAAGGGGTTTGGGGCCGAGGTGACGGCAGTATGCAGTACGAAGAAGATGGCGATGGTGCGATTCCGGAACGGATCGCTTCATCCAGACCACATCGTCGACTACACCCAAACCGACGTCACCAAAACCGGGCAGCGCTACGACCTAATTCTCGATGCAGCAGCCTACCGTGCAATTACAGACTATCTGCCAGCATTAACGCCCAAGGGCACCTACGTGCTGGTGGGCGGTTCTACCGCTCAATTTCTTCAGGGCATGCTGCTGGGGCCTTTGCTGTCGAAGATTAGCGGCCGCCGGGTGGCGTGCCTGGCGTCAAAACCCAATCAAGCTGATCTGCTGACATTGCGCGATCTTCTAGCGGC
>SLIY01000169.1 GCA_007135385.1 Leptolyngbyaceae cyanobacterium CSSed165cm_216 | reverse complement strand
GGCCTAGGTCATGGTCAATATGGAGATCCTCTAGTAGACTCCATGGGTGTGTGTGGTGTGACGCAATTGAGGAATCATTTGTGGATGCGAAGTTTTTTGTCTCAAGGCGGTTAAACCTAAATGGGATGACACTGCTTTGGATGTTAGGGGTCGGTCTAAGTGTCGCTGCGATCGCAGTGGATGCAAGTTTGGGCCATGCCTTTACCCTGGGTGGATCGATCACAATTCCGTTGTTAACAGCGGCCTTAGCCAGTGGGTTGCTGGGGTTTTGGGTAGTGCCCATGTTGCAAGCCCTAAAAACAGGGCAGTTCATCCGGGAAGAAGGTCCCCAGGGGCACCTAAAGAAGGCCGGTACTCCCACCATGGGAGGGGCGTTCTTTATTCCTGTGGCGGTGGCGATCGCGCTGATAGCGACCGGCTTTTCCGCTGATGTGTTAGCGGTGTCACTGCTAACCCTGGCCTATGGAGCCATTGGCTGGATCGATGATTGGCAAGTAATTCAGCGGCAATCTAACAAAGGTATTTCGCCAAAAGCCAAGCTGTTTTTGCAGATTGCACTAGCGGTCATATTTTGCCTCTGGGTACTGGCTAACCAACCAACCGAAATCACTACCGTTACCTTACCCTTGGGCCTGGCTTTGCCTTTAGGGCTGTTGTTCTGGCCCCTGGCTGGCTTTGTGCTCGTAGCCGAAAGTAATGCCGCCAATTTAACCGACGGCCTAGACGGGCTCATGGGGGGTACAGGGGCGATCGCCTTTTTGGGGCTAGCTACCGTCACCGCCTCCAGTCACCCCAATCTGATGGTTTTCTGCGCAGCCATGGCCGGAGCTTGTTTAGGATTTGTGCTGCACAACCACAACCCGGCCCGAGTCTTCATGGGAGATACCGGGTCTTTGGCCCTCGGGGCTGCCCTCGGGGCTGCTGGTATTTTAAGCGGCAACCTTTTTGCCCTGCTGATCATTACCCTGCTGTTCTTTGCTGAGACCCTATCTGTGATTATCCAGGTGGGCTATTACAAAGCCACCAAAGGACCTGACGGCATCGGTAAACGCTTCTTTAAGATGGCACCGTTGCACCATCACCTTGAACTTTCGGGTTGGGCAGAAACCCAGGTGGTGGGTACAGCTTACGCCGTCACCGCTCTGTTAGCGGCGATCGCGTTTACCTGGGGCTAACCAATCATTAAAGACCTATCCCTATGGCTGCCCCTCACCTCCGTCCCCTAGGAACGCCCCCTAACACCTGGTGGGTCAATGCCCAGGTGGCTGATATCACCCGTCAAGAGCCAGCCCCACGCCCCCTGAGCTTCCCCACCGACACCAAGCAGATCACCTGCGATCTCAACAAGTTGATCTGCCTGGTGGTGGACATGCAAAACGATTTTTGTCACCCCGATGGTTGGTTAGCCAGCATCGGGGTCGATGTTACCCCTGCCCAGCAACCCATCCGCCCCTTACAGGGGTTATTACCCAGGTTACGAGCGGCGGCCGTGCCTGTCGTCTGGGTCAATTGGGGCAACCGTCCTGACCTATTGAACATCAGCCCTGGGCTACGCCACGTCTACAACCCCACCGGATCTGGGGTGGGGCTCGCCGATCCTCTGCCAGCCAATGGTGCTCCTGTGCTGACGAAGGATAGCTGGGCCGCCGCTGTGGTGGAGGGGTTAACCCCATCATTCGACGATATTTGGGTTGATAAGTATCGTATGAGTGGGTTTTGGGATACCCCCTTAGACAGTATTTTGCGTAACTTGGGCAAAACCACCCTGCTTTTTGCCGGGGTGAACATGGATCAATGTGTCATGGCGACCTTGCAGGATGCCAACTTTCTGGGCTACGACTGCGTTCTGCTGCGGGACTGTAGCGCCACCACGTCCCCTGAATACTGCGTTCAAGCCACCATCTACAACGTCAACCAATGCTTTGGCTTTGTCGCAGACTCCCCTGCCCTACTCCAGGGATTAGACAATGGCGGCTAATTTGGCCGGGCTGTCGAAACTTTCTTGACTAAAGTTGGTTCGATTGCTCTAATTTGAACTACCCTTGGGCAGACCATTTTTGCATCGTTGCTAATTGTTGTTGAGCGTCGCTGATTGTCTCTATGAATTCGCCCTATCCCTCTGATCCATCGTTCTCGGCTGCCGTCGCCGCGGATACTCCTCAAGCTAGCCGCCAAGCCCCCTCGGTCCCCATTTCTGTCTACCGTGAGCTAGCCACTGAGCTTCAGGCTACCCAGGGCTTGGTTGATTCGTTAACCCAGCAAAACCAGCAGCTAAGCCAGCAAAACCAGCAGCTACGTCAAGAAATGCTGCGCTTTGCCGATGCGGCTCAGCAGTTGCGCCAAGCGATCGACAGTAGCCAGCCAGCCAGCCCTGACCCAAGGGCATCCGTTTCCCAGCTCGTGACGATAACAGGCACTGACGAGATGGCACTCGGGCAAGACGCTGCCAACTCGTTACCCGAGCGCCTCTCAGAATCCCTGGGGGAGGGGGTATCTGGGTTAGCCAATCAGTTTGGCAAAATGGTGAAGCCTAAACCCATGGCTAAATCCCCAAGAGCAGGAGCCAAAGGTCAGGGGCGTCCTGCTGCTAAGCGCCCGCAACCGGCACCGCCGCCCCAAAGGCTCTACACAGAGGAACGCCTAGAGCCCTCACGCTCAACCCAGCCCAGTGGTAAAACCACCGACTTCAGCGGCTTGTGGCTGGCCACGACCATCTTGCTGATTGTAGTGACGGCGTTTGGGGCTGGGTTTTTGATTATGAAACCGCTGTTAAATAGCAATACCCGCTAGATCATTGAGCCAGATGGGCCTTACGTCAGTTTCCTCTGGCGGCAGTTGACGCTAAGGTAGCTAACGATACAGTATCCTATGACTGAGGCCCGATAAATATAGGTCGGTAGCATTAGTGCGTAGCAAACGAACGATAGATATCACTGGGTTGACGTATGAAAAAGATTGAAGCCATTATTCGCCCGTTCAAGCTCGATGAGGTCAAGATCGCCCTAGTCAATGCTGGCATCGTCGGGATGACGGTCTCCGAGGTCCGGGGATTTGGTCGGCAAAAGGGGCAGACCGAACGCTACCGAGGGTCTGAATACACCGTTGAGTTTCTGCAAAAGCTGAAAATTGAAATCGTTGTGGAAGAGGCTCAGGTGGATACGGTGGTCGACAAGATTATTTCAGCGGCGCGTACCGGGGAAATTGGCGATGGCAAGATTTTTGTCAGCTCGGTAGATGAAATTATTCGGATTCGCACCGGCGAGAAAAATACTGAGGCTGTCTAGAGGATTGGTACAGCATTGCTAGAGCCCCGGTTTCTTGAGCAGACTACTTGAGCAGACTCTGTATCACGTCGTCAGCCAGTCGTCTTGGGATCTGGGGTTTTGTATTGAACCTAAGTTCAAGATTAGAAACATCCTTGGAACACATCCTTGGAGCACATCCTTGGAACAGTAGTCCAACTGTCCCCTGCTGGGAGGGTTAGGGGTGGGTCATCTCAGGACAGGAGAGCTATATACCGTATTAGCATTCTGCAGCAGCTTTGACCCACCCCGCCCTCCAGGCATCCCTTCCAAGCAGGGGAAAGCGTGATCTCGAACTCACGTTATGGCGTTTAAAGTTACTCACTACCCAGAGATTCTCGGTAGCGGGTGAGCAGGGGCAACAGGTAGTCGTACCCGTCGACGCCAATTACCGCTAAAAACTGTTGCCGGTGGTTGGCCATCAAAAGCTGAACCTTTTCTGGCCCCAATTGCCCATACAAAATACTGAGCACCGCCGCAGGCTGGTGCCAATCGGGGGAGTCAATTTGATACAGCAGGTACATGCCCAAACACCCCGTCAGGACGGCCTGTTCCAGGTTTCCCTGGCCCTGGTAAGCAGCGGCTAACTGGGCAAAGTTGGAGGCCATTAAGAAGCGATCGCCGATCGCCTGGGCCACCCCGAGTCCTTTGGTCAGAGCCTCGACGGCTTGGTCATAGTGGGAGAGCTTTAACTGGGCGATGCCTAAACTATTGGTGCAGAGAGCTTGGCTGGGCAGATCGCCAACTCGCTCGGACAGGGCAACCCCCTGGGTGAGATACCCCAACAGAGTTTCGTATTGCTCCGCTGGTAATAGCTGCGATCGCCCCTGGGCCACCTGGCTATACCCCAGGTTAGCTAAGGCATTGGCTTGGCCGGTGGTATCCCCCTGCTGACGGGCTAAAATCAAGGCTCGCTGGCTATAGTCAATCGCCTGATCGTAGTAGTCCTGCATGACGTTGGTGCGGCTGAGATGGTTCAGGTTAGCCACTTCGCAGGGTTGGTCCTGGGCCTCTCGGGCAATCGTCAACGCCTGCTGATGGAAACGCTCGGCTTGGCTGTAGTCGCCCAGGGCCCGTTGAGAGTAGCCCAGCAGCGTTAAAATTCGGGCTTTGACGGCGGTGTTGGGCACCTGCTGCAAGGGTTGATCTAGATAGTCCAGCAGGGTACGCAGGGGCTCCCCAGACAGGGCAGTAAACAGCCCGCCGTACAGGGGGAAGTAGCTCTGGGTGGCAAACTGCCGCAGTACCTGAAGGGTCATTTGAAAGGCCCCCTGGGCCAATTGAGTTTGCCCCAGGGTCTGTAGACGGCTGGAAATCTGGCTCCAGACCACCGCAAAGGTAAGAAAGGTGGCAATGGATAGCCGCTTACCAGCCTTAGGATCATAGGGTTGGCGGTCGAACCAGCTGACTAAGGCCAGCTGTAACCGCTGCAGCACCACCGCCCAGCTGACCCACTCTGCCACTGGCAAAGCGCCTGGAATAGCCGCCTGAGAGACCTGCTGCTGCTGGGCTAGCCCCTCGAACAGGGTTGCCAGGGAAGAGCCAGGCACCAGTTTACCCCAGTGGTACCAGGGACCCGCTTGCTCTTGGGGGGCACCAAAGCCTAGGGATCGTTGCCCTTGGGCATAAATCCAGCTGACCACATCCCCCTCTAGGCGCTGCCAGGTGGCTAGCCCCTGGTCTAGGCCTGCGGCGAGGGTGACCAGGGTGGGGGTGTCGTCTGTTGCGGTGCGGCTCTGTGGCGCTTGTTTGAGGGTCTGAGCCAGTTGGCCGATTTGCTGCTGCGATAGGGGTTGATCGCGGTTGGGGTCTAGGGCCTGTAACAGCTGAGTTAAACGCTCCTCTGGGGGAGCTTGAATCAAGTTGGTTTCTAGGCTGGTAAAGACGGTTGTGGCCTGATTATCAGCCTGCCACCGTTGCCATTCCGATTGAATCATGACTAAGGCTCGCTGCTGGCGGATAGCTTTAGCCTGTTTGAGGTCGTCGTCAGCGTCTAGGGCCTGGGCCACCTGGGCCAGCGTCTGATCAAGACAGCGCTCAAACAGCTCTCCGATCCCGGGTTCTACCCCGTCTTTAAGCTGCCGGTAAATTTGCTGTTTAGACTGGATTTTGCCCTTCAGCACAGCGGCGACCAGGGTGTCGATCAGGTCTTGGGAGGAGTGGGCCATAGACATATCCGCTAGACTTTTCCGGAGGTTGCTTGATCTATTTTGGCCTTTGTGGCCAGTAATTGCTCGATGGCGGTAACCAGGTCGGTTTGGCCCCAATTTTGATACAGGGTGGCGGCGATCGCACAGGCCCCGGCCCCTACCCCCTCTTTGACAAAGCCGGCTTCGTAAGCCCGCAGGGCCGGGTAGTCAGAGGCCTGAAAAGATAACTGAGTGGCCAATAAACTGGCCCCCACCAGTCGAGCTAGCCCCACCGTGTCCCCCGTGGGGTCTTCGGCGACCCAGCGGGTGGTACCCACCACCACATTGGCCGGGTTCCAGGGGTAGGGCTCTGCCTTGACCATGGCGGTAATCAAGGCGTAAACCGCCAACATTTGGCTGCCCCCGGCCAGCATCACGGGCTTAAACCGACTAGCGGCCATGGCCATGGCTGCCACCAGCGGTTGCATCGGGTCGCCCACCGCAGCGACCACCTTTAGGGGATGGGATCCGGGCTGGCTCAGCGATCGCAGACCCTGGGCCACCAAGCGTTGCTTTTGACCGTGGTTACAGGTTGGATGGCTACTGTTGACTCGGCCCGTGGCCGCTACCCCTAGCCCCGTCAATACGCCCAGGGCCGTGGTCGTGCCCCCGACCACACATTCTGCCAGCAGCAGGTAGCCGCAGGGGTCGTTTGCCAGCCGCTCCCCCCAGGCCAACCCCTGCTGCCACAGGTGTTGCACCGTCTCCCAGGGAAGCGCAGTCCCAGTGCTAAGGCACTGGGCCGGTTGGCCCCCTAAATCTACACAGGGCACCGTGGGTGATTGGGGCAGCCCGGCGTTAAAAATTTTCAGGGGTATCTGCTGTCCGGCGATGACCGCCCTAGCAATCAAGGCGGGAGACGCCCCAGCTTGCAAGGGGGGGAGGGGAAAGCAGGGATGGGGTTGCAAACCATTGACCAGGCACTCGGCGTCCGCCAGGGCTGTTACCTGGCGATCACTGGGGGTGGCCCCCGCCGCCGAAATCCCGGCAATCAATCCCGTGTCTGTAAATCCCAAGGTCAGGACCAGGAGCGGACATTGCCCCTGCACTCGGTGCAGCCATGACTGCCCCAGGTGGGGTTGGGTGTAGACCTTAATCAAGGGATGCATCATAGGTGATTAGTCGTCTAGCAACCCCTGTACCCACTCTGGGGGGGCCGGAATGCTAACCCCTAACCGCTCTAATAACAGCCAGGCCGCCATGTGAACGGCAAACAAGTACACCACATTGCTTAGCAACACCATGATCAGCGCCAGAATTTGAATCGCCTCGACGTTGGCCTGGCCCAGCACCCCCATGTCCAGCAGCCCCAGGTTAACCAGTCGATCTAGCCCCCAGTTCAGCATTTGGGTGACCTGGGCGGTTAGGTATACCCAAAGGTCTTCCCCCACCAAGACAGACATCAACCACAGACGAAAGAAAAATCCCAAAGCCCCCAGGAAGGCACCTGTGGCAATCGACACATACCAACTGGCTCCCCGCACCCAGGTAAACCCCAACTGCACCCCCAACACCGCGTAGGGCATCAAAAACAATAGGCTGCGGGGTGGCCCCATCAAGACCGACAGCAACAGGCCAGATACCAGCGCAGACATCCAGGCGGCCCTGGCCCCCCAGCGCAAGTAAATTAACGCCATCGGCAGGGGGAATAAAATCCGCAGCACCGGGCCGGGCGGGAAATAGGTATTGACCAACCAGATTAAAGCCGCTGTACTGGCCAAAAACGCCGTTTCAACCATGACCAAGGGCCCCGCCTTACGGCGATGATCCCCCTTGCCCAGATCAGGCTTAGCCCCATCTGCGGTGGCGGGGCGATAGTCCAGGTAGGTGTCTAAATCATCGAAGCCGGACTCACCGGCATGACCAGAGGATGATGCCATGGAATCAGACGGAGAAGCACGGTCAGGGTCGGGAACAAATGAGCTCATGACTACTTACACTAGCAGCCGCTCAAGGGCATTGACGTCAGGGATGCTCAGAAGATCTCGATCCCGCACAATTAGCCCTTTCTTTTCCAGCTTATTCAGTACCCGGGTGACTGTCTCCCGGGCTAGACCACTTAGACTACTCAGCTCCCGATGGGGTAAGTTAGGGATTTCTAAGCCCGTGGCCCCTGGTTTACCCTGGCCATCAGCCAAAAACAGCAGGATATCGGTGACCCGGGCGGTGCTATCTGATTCCCGTAGCCGTAACCGCCGGTTGACTTGACGCAACCGCCGAGCCATCAGCTGTGACAACCGAATACCCGCTAAAGGCTGAGTCTGCAACAAACTCACAAAATCACTGGCTGGAATACTGCCAATCACCGTAGGCACCAGGGTAATCACATCGGTGGACCGGGGCACTTCATCTAAGGGGGCCATTTCGCCAAACAGTTCCCCCCGTCCTAGAATATTTAGGGTAACTTCCTTCCCATCCAGGTTGTAGGTGCGAATTTTGACCCAGCCATCCAGAATGAAATAAACCGAGCTCCCCCAGTCGTTTTCCAGCAAAATCACTTGGTTGGCCGGGTGGCTACGGGAAACCACCTGGCCCGTAGCACTGGCAACAGCCTCATTTGGCAGTCCCTGAAACAGCGGGGCCTCTCTCACTAACTGAATATCAGTTTGAAGATCCCGATGGCCATAGCGCGCATCCATTGACTACCCCGATAGTAAAAAACAATTGGCAGGAAAATTGTTTAAGCTAAGTCTTGTAGGTTAAATCAATCATAGATTAGATACACCT
>SLIY01000100.1 GCA_007135385.1 Leptolyngbyaceae cyanobacterium CSSed165cm_216 | reverse complement strand
TTTTGCCAACCTCTAGAACCAGGGCGAGTGAAGGGAATCGAACCCTCGAATGGTGGAACCACAATCCACTGCCTTAACCACTTGGCTACACCCGCCATAATCGTGTTTTTCAATATAGCATTGATGGGCAAGGAGAAACTAGTGAAACGGTTTTTTTGGTGAGTTAAGATGGCCAAGCTTAATTTAGGATGTGCCATGACGGGGCTAGTTGTGGCTGGTTTAGCTGGGGGTATGGCCGTCACCAATCCAGGCCCCGAAGCCTATGGAGATTACGCTTATCGCACCCTGACCCAGTATGTCAGCGATCAGTTGTGCGACAATTTGCCACCTGCCCTAGGCTCGATGCTGGGGACATCCTGTGAGGATCTAGTACAAACTACCCAGGTGGTAACACCACAGATGATTCTCGATCGCACCCAGCGCTATAACTTGGTTCTGTTTAGCCTTTACCGCACCACCCTGGGGTTGCCGGTGGCCGGAGTGTTGCCCACCTACCAGGCCGATACCATCGGCGTTTTTGATCGGTTCTTTACGGTGCGGGTAGAGCAAATCGATGGCTGAGGTCAGCGGGGCATGTATGCCTAGGCCATCGCTTTAATGTGGGCGCTGTGTGGGTGCTATTCTGGCCAATTGCGTCATTGGATACCAGACGGCATCAATGAAATTCCTATAATGTAACTACTTTTTATCAACAAGCTATTGGCAACGCCTGATCCCGGGTGCTTTGTTCGCTCCATTGCCCATCAATTCTCAGGTTTGACTTGTGTCTGCATCCTCCTCCACAGCGTATCTTTTAGTTTCCCACGGTAGCCGTGATCCCAGGCCAGGGCAAGCTCTGGAGCACTTAGCTCAGTTTGTTCGCCAATCGGTAACCGGTCCTCAAGGGCGATCGCCCCTGGTGCAAGCCGCTGATAGCCCTACCCGCAGTGGCGTGATGGTGACTTACGCTAGATCATCGCTGTCGGAATTGACGACTAGGCGTCCCCGGTCTACGGCGCGATCGCATTCCTATGAGGTGCTCACTGGCCAAGATGCCAGCCACCAGCAAACCAATATATCCCTGGTCGGTACGGCCTGCTTAGAGGCCACCAGCTTACCGTTGCACCAGCAGGTGATTGATTTTAGCCGCCGGGCTAGGGCCATGGGAGTCACCAAGCTCTGTATTGTGCCCCTGTTTCTGCTGAAAGGCGTCCATGTGATGGACGATATTCCAGCCCAGGTGAAACTGGCCCAAGAGGCTGTTCCAGATATCACTTTGGATATCTGCACTCATCTGGGGGGGCATCCTGGCATGGCCAACCTGCTGCGCCAGCGGCTCAAGTCCACAGACACAGAATCTCTGCTGCTGCTGGCCCATGGTAGCCGTCGTCCTGGTGGTAATGCCCCGATTCAGGCGTTAGCTCGCTCCCTAGGGGGATCGGCGGCTTTTTGGTCTGTGGCCCCCCATCTCGAAACCCAAGTGGTGCAGCTAATGCAGTCTGGGGTGCAGCGCCTGGCCATTTTGCCCTACTTCTTATTTACGGGTAGCCTGACTGATGCCATTACCCACGCCACTGAAGAACTCGCGGAGCGGTTTCCCCAGCTAGGATTTCATCTGTTGCCACCCCTGGGTCCTTCCCAGGATTTGGCCAATCTAGTGATTGATTTAGCGCTGCATCGGGTGCAGCCCAAAGGTACCCAGGCGATGCCGATGAAACGGGTCGCGTTCAGGCATCAGCTGCATACGCCCCTCGTCTCTTAAGGCGCGTCTCTTGAGGGCAAGTGTTGTGGGGCGATCGCTGGATCCTTTGTTAATGTGCTAGAGTGCTGTTCTCAGATTTTCTTAACATTCTATGGTGTTAACAGTCGCTCGACCCGATGGGGACATTACCTATGGCAAGGTCTATCTCGTGGGTGCTGGCCCTGGGGACCCTGGCCTATTTACCCTCAAAGGCAAAGGGCTGTTGGAATGTGCTGACGTAGTCATTCATGATGCTCTGGTGAGTGCCCCCATCCTCGGCATGATTAACCCCCAGGCGGAGGTGATCAACGCCGGCAAGCGCCGCGGCCACCATTCCATGTTGCAGCCCGACATTAATAATTTGATTATGGAAAAAGCCAAAGGGCAGGCGGTGATCGTCAGGCTCAAAGGGGGCGATCCATTTGTCTTTGGTCGGGGTGGAGAAGAAATGGCCGCCCTAATGGCAGCCGGGATTGAGGTGGAAGTGGTTCCGGGCATTACCGCCGGGGTGGCGGTACCGGCCTATGCCGGCATCCCCATTACTCACCGAGATCAAAGTTCGTCGGTTACCTTCGTCACCGGCCACGAAGCGGCCGGAAAATATCGCCCCCGGGTAAACTGGCAAGCCCTTGCTCACGGGTCTGAGACCCTGGTGATATACATGGGCATCCGCAACCTGGGGCCGATCACTAGGGAGTTGCTGAAGGCTGAACTCAGGCCCGAGACCCCCGTTGCGCTGATTCGCTGGGGCACCCATCCCCAACAAGAAACGTTGATCGGCACCCTAGGGACAATTGTGGAGCAGGTCGCTGCCACTGGATTTGAAGCCCCTGCGATCGCAGTGATTGGTCGTGTCGTCGATTGGCATGAAACATTTCAACATTGCCGTCCTAGCCGTACCATCTGGCCTCACTAGCCGTTTGCCGGGAACAGCTTGCAGGAGGTAGCCAGGGGGGCAGTCAACCAAGGAGACTTCTAGAAAAGAAGATGCCCGGTTTATGCGGCGACTGTAGCTGCTGGAGAGTGAGTTGCATCACCATCGGGAAGACTATTTGCCAGAAGCTGGCTAAAACCCCATAGCTTTGGCCAAAGTAACAGGGTCGGGGTCGAGGCCGGCCTTGACTTGGTTGTTGCTGTGCTGAATGGCCGTATCAGGATCCTTCAGGCCGTTGCCAGTCAGTACACAGACCACATTAGCCCCAGCGGGAACCTGGTCCTTCACCTTTAGCAGGCCAGCCACCGAGGCGGCACTGGCGGGTTCGCAGAACACCCCTGCCAACGCCAGGATGCGGTAAGCCTCTAAAATCTCTTCGTCGGTGACCGCGTTAAAGGCCCCTTGGCTAGCGTCCCGCACCGCTTCAGCTGGCTGCCAACTGGCAGGATTGCCGATGCGGATGGCAGTGGCGATGGTGTGGGGATCGCTGACCACATGGCCGTTCACCAGCGGGGCTGCCCCGGCTGCCTGAAAGCCCATCATTTTAGGCAAGCGGCTACACTTACCCTGCTGGTGATATTCGCAAAAGCCCATCCAATAGGCAGTAATGTTGCCAGCATTGCCCACCGGAATGCACAACCAGTCAGGGGCATCCCCCATAGCATCGACCACTTCAAAGGCCCCAGTCTTTTGCCCTTCTAGTCGATAGGGGTTCACTGAGTTAACTAGAGTCACCGGATAATCTTTGGCTAACTCGCGCACCATGTGCAGGGCATCGTCAAAATTACCATTGATGGCCAGTACCTCTGCCCCATATAGCAGTGCCTGGGCCAGCTTACCCAAGGCCACGTAGCCATCAGGAATCAGCACAAAGGCCCGCATCCCGCCCCGCCGAGCATAGGCTGCTGCTGCCGCCGAGGTGTTGCCAGTACTGGCGCAAATCACCGCTTCGGCTCCATCTTCTTTGGCTTTAGAAACCGCCATGGTCATCCCCCGGTCTTTGAAGCTGCCAGTGGGGTTAAGACCATCGTATTTCACCCAGACTTTGACCCCTTGCCCGATGCGATCGCCCAACGCAGGCATCGCAATCAAAGGGGTATTCCCTTCGCACAATGTGACCACAGGGGTTTGAGCAGACACCGGCAGGTAAGCCCGGTACGCTTCAATCAACCCTGGCCAAGCCTGTATCCCCGCCGAGGGAGTGCGATGGGCCGTGGACGAAGCAAGGTCAGAGGTGATGATGGAAGGAGGTACGCTAATGGTCACGATAAAGTAACAGGTATGATGCTCTAGAGGCTAAAGACTCAGATTGGTCAGGAGCCTTTAGCCAAATTTGGTACTCTCTAGTTTACCGTGCCCCAGGGCACAAGACTGGAAAGGGGGACAAAACGATAAGTGTCGGCTTTGGGGCCACTGGCACAGTCCCCGCTCGAGAGTACCCACCATCCAACCCAACAAACCAGGAAAATGGAGGGGCTGGTGTAATGGCATTAAGGCCGGATTAAAAGGCCGGATTAAGAATTGACCTAGATCTAGCTCCCCGATTTGGATTCCTCACCCTAAAATAGGGTTCTGGACAAGGGTGTAAAAATGCCTTAACGTTTTACTAAGTACATATTCCTATGGTTGTGCCATGAATGCCCCTGTAGACAACCGCGATGTCTCTCAATCTGCGTCTGCTAATGCCGTTGCTTCGCTTCAGGCGGCGTTGGATAAGACCCATGTAGATCCGGCCTCTAATCAGACTGCCGCCGACCGGGCTCCAGCCGCCGATGACAAAATCTGTTGGGTCGAGCTGCGTCAGTCCCCTTACTTGCCTGATCAGCAGGTGGAGCTACTACACTTGCAGGCTGAAGCCGAAGCCCTGCTTTTACAGCTGCAAGCCGCCCAACAAAAACGCCAAGGACAGGCGGCTGGGCTACCTCGGTAGGGCTTGTTCTCTACCCACCCGAAAGAGCGTGTTCCGTTTTTGGTGGGATTCGCTATTGTTTATGAACAACGTGTGGGGAGATGACCAATGACTTATTCTGCAACCCCTCAGGCTGAAAAGCCGAGGCATGCTAACAATCGTAAGCTATATCTGGTTATTGCTGGGATTGTCGTCGCCGCGTCAGTGGGCGGGGCAACCTTCAAGCTGATGCAGAGTGACTCGGAGACAACGGCAGGAGCCGACTCGGCGGTGATGGGTGAGCTTAGTGATACAGACGAAGCGGCCCCTGTTTTTGAGTCAGAGCCCTTCTTTCAATCGGCATCGCCCTCTATCCAGCTAGCTGATCCCAGTCTGCTCCAATCCACCTCATCTCAAGCCAGGGTTGAAACCGTTAACGCCGGACGCCCCGACCCATTTTCTCCAGTGATTGTGCCGACCCGTATGCCGACCCGGCCTCAACCTGTTGTGGCAGCGGCTACCCCTGCCACCCCTGTAGCCCAAGCCCCAATCCCAGCGGCTCAGCCCACCTCCCCGACGGTTTCTCCTGTGTCTACTGTGACAACCCAAGCCTTGCCCCCCTTACCCCAGGGGGCCTTGCCTATTCTGCCCCCCTCCCTGGTCCCGGGGAGTGTGCCTCAGGGCGGTCAAACCGTTGCCGTTGCCCCGACTGGTAGCCCCACCTTTCAAGGCCTGATCGATCAGGTGGTGATTAGCGGTGCTGTGCAGGTGGGCAGCAGTGTTAGTGTGATTGTGACTGAGCCAGGCAGCACCGTCAGCCGCCGGGTGAGCCAAGGGGATATGCTGGCAGGCGGTCGAATTCGGGTGAAAGCGATTGATATGTCGGCTCAGGAACCCATGATAGTGCTGACCTATGACGGTCGAGATTACACCCGTAGTATTGGCGCGTCTATGGTGAGCACGCTTTAGCAAACTCTTAAGGCTGGCCATGCGGGAAACAGACTTTCGCGATAGGCTGATATAGAAAGAGCCTAGACAGACAGTCTGGGGAGAAACCTATGGGCAGAGCCAGTAGCCGAACCGCAACATCAGGTTCTCGGCATCATCGAACCTTAGACTTAGATACCGGAGAAACCTATGACTGCCCGGTTTGTCGTCATGGGCAGCTAGAGGTAATGGCCTTGATGGATGCCTATGCCTGTAGCTTCTGTCGTCATATTTTTGAAGCTAATCTTGAACAGCAAACTATCCATGTGGTGGATGGGGTTCAACCCATGGGCTGGCGTTGGCAAGGCTGGCGCTGGCAATCCCTACATCAGGGCCGCACTGATATTGCAGTCACCCTCTGGGTGGTTGGTCTAGCGCTGGTTGTATTGCCCGCTGGGATTGTAGCGCTAGGGGGGTACCTGTTTCCGCCTTTGGAGAATACGACCGAGGTGAACTGGTCCTTAGTGTGGGCTCTGATTACCCTGGCTGCCCATGGCACTATGGTGGGCTGGCTAATTGCAGAACACTATCAGTTCCCGGCCTATGTATTGGCGAAAATTCGACTGCGACGTTTGCTGGAGCGATTGCCAGGATAGCAAACGGCAAAAGGGCTATGCCTTTGCACAGCAGGATAAACGAGTACTTTGCGGCGTCGGTCGGCCAATCATTCCTGAATCCCTAACCCCCAGCACCTGCCACCCGAAACCTGCCACCCAGCACCAGGCTGTCTATCGTAACCAGGGCTTGCTTTGTCTATCGACGGACGAACTCAATCGTGGATAGGTAAAGGCGGCCCGGGGAGACTTGGTCTAAGACAATGGTTAAAGACACTAGGGCGGTGAGGTTGACGCCATGAAACTGCTGGAGGGGTACACGCAGGGCCGTTGGGTAGGTGTGACCTGGGGTGGCTTTCTCGGAAAACTGACGCAAGGCCGGGGCGGTGGCTGGGATATCAACCCGCACAGCTTTACCTTGCTGATCTTGCAAAATCAGGCCCAGGGCCACCTCTGAGTCGGTAACGTTGGCATTCATGGCGAGCCTGAGCTCTAGGCTGTCAAAGGTGTTGATCGGGACGCTTGGTAGGGGAAAATGGAGTTGTTCTGTAGGGGTAGCCCAGCGGAGAGCTAGTACACCGGGAAATTTGGGGTAGGGGCGAGGTCTGCCGGCGCAGGCGGCAAAACTGGGGCAGCGGTGGAGGGTTAGTCCTGGGCTTGGTTGGGGGAGTTGCTCTGGGCTAGTCTCAGCGTTGAATACGGTGAAGCGGTGGGTGGCGGGTAAGACTAGATTTGTAGTGGCTGAAAGACCCTGGAAATGACTGGGGGCGGCGCGGTCGGGGGCGAGACCTAACGTGGCTAATGGGTGGCGGTCGGTGGGCTCTGACCACACCGCCTGGAGAAAGGTGATGATGTATTGACTCAGTACATCTTCCTGTATTACTCGAGATAAGCGGTGGGACGATCGCTGGGGATCACAGAGATCCCTATGGTTGGGCAGGCGGTAGTAGTCGTCTGGGGCGACAGCGGCGTTAAAGAAATTGTGGTTAGCCCCCCACAGCAGCACACCAATGGCTGGGGTGGTGCGGGCCGAGTCTTGGCGAGCGGTTTCCAGATAGTAGAGGCTGCTGAAATCAAAAATGTCGCGATCGCAGCCCCCTACCAGGACCGCAGCGGGCACATCCGGCAGCTGAAACACCTCCGGGCGATCGCTGACTGACTGACTGCGGGTGGGGGCAACCAACACCAGGGCCGATGGCGGGCGAGTACTGGCTGGCTGGCTAGCCTGGGCCTGGCCTAAGGCCCATAAAGCCGCTGCCCCGCCCCCCATGGAATGCCCCACCACCGCTAGTTTTGAGTGATCCACCTGACCGTCGAGGGGCATGTCAAAATCCCCACTATCCCCCCTATGGGCGGCCTCTAGCTGGGTGAGATGGGCATTGATAATCTGACTACTGCGCTGGTCCGCCAGGTCGCTGCGGTTAGCGGCAGTCGCCCCATAGGTATCGGTAAAAGCTCCATTCAAATTGGGCACTAGCACCCCATACCCCGCCTCAGCTAGCGCTTGGGCCAGGTAGGCCAAGCCCCAGTCATAGCGGGTTTCCGTTTCTGGGGGGCAGGGCCACTGGCTGTCGTCCCCATCGGCAAAGTGGCAGCCGGGATGGCGACCGTGTAGCAGCAGCACCCAGGGAAAGGGGCCAGGGCCATCGGGGACTGCGATCGCGCCCGTCAGGGGGATAGGCATGGTGTGAAACGGTGCTGCCACCCCTTGCTGGCTGATGGTGATTACCCCCAGGTCGTAGGGCTGTACCAGGGGAAAGTCGGCTAAATCAGGGGTGAGGGTGGGCGGTGGGGCCAGGGACTGCGCTGGTAGCCCGGCACCGATCAGAGCAAGGCAAAAGCCTAAAGCCAGTTGAGCTATCCAGCAGATAGGGCGATCGCATCGCTGGCTGGTGTGTCGATGTACCGATGAGTTCACTTATGCAGGTGGCCAGGTTCTAGGGACCAGATATCAGTATCAGGAATGGTTGGTCGACTGACGTGGCCGAGTACTCGTTTGTTTCCCATGGTCGGATCGGTAGGATCGAAAGTTAAGTTGCTCAGCGCCCCTGGCTCTCATCCCGACGATCCCCTTCGGGAGAGCGCGGGGCTTCCCGCCGATTAGCTAAAACGGAGAGAGAGTTATGGTTTATCAAGACACC
>SLIY01000447.1 GCA_007135385.1 Leptolyngbyaceae cyanobacterium CSSed165cm_216 | reverse complement strand
GGCAAAGGTGGGGGCATGAGGCTGGCGTCTAAGGATCTCAGCAGATCTTTCAGCAGCCAAAACCGCTGTGCCTGTTCGTGGTCGGGGTGCTTGCGCAGCCAAGTCAGCATCAGTGGGTTGAGCTGAAATTCGGCCAGCATGCGGTTGAGGGCGGTAGTCAGGGCCTGTACCGAGTCCTGCACACAGGATTTGACGGGGCTAACGGAGGTGATGCCAGTGCTATTGCCAATGCGGTAGCGGGCGGCCATCACGTCTAGCTCGCGAATCAGCCGGTTCATGGGAGAGAAAGTGACCCCATCGAAACCGTAGTCTGTGGTAAACGGCGGAAAAGCGCCATCGGGGCATAGCAGAGGGCCAGGGCCAACGCTAACTAAGGAGCCATCCAGACCCCATAGGGGGCTGCGGCCAGGTCAGTAAAGATATCGGGATCCAGGCTCAGGGCCTCCTTTACCAAGTGCCAAAATTGGTCGAGAAAGGATTCTGCCATGGGTGACCTATCACATGAGATTAGACGTACTTGGTCAAGCTGGGCGGCTCAACGTACCGAGAACGTCAGTATAGATCCCAGGGTTCTGTCCTGGGTTGCCCTGACGAAAGTCATGGCCAATCAGTCAAAAAAACTGGGATCTTGACAGTCTGTACCGATGCTCTAAAGGCAAGGTTAGGGGTAGCCGCTTGGGTTAACCTTGATCATCCTCACCTGAATTTCCATAAGTCTCGCTGACTGTACCGTCCTCCAGAATCTGAATCAGAGTGTTCCAACTCAATACTTATCGGGAGTCTCACTGCGACCGGCCCAGCGGGCCGAGTTCGCGTCCTGAAAATGAATGTTCTTTTAAGCGGGATAGTCTTGGATCTACTCAATTGGGGATCTACTCAATCGGGGCCTCTAGCTTTCTGACCGTCTTGGGCAACAAGCAGGATAACCCCAGACACAGTAAACAGAGCGCCAAAATTATCCCCAGGGTAAGCTGCATGGCGTCTGTGGCGGCGGTTTGCAAAATACTGTTGAGGACGGGCTGAATCCGATCGGGCAGTTCGGCAAATAGCTCCTGGCGCTCACTGCGGCGGAGGGTTTGGATGGCCACTAATAAAGCCTGAACAGCCTCACGGCGTACTGACGGGTCAATGGACTCCCCTAACTCAGCCAAAACGCCATCCACAATTTTCACCGACACTGTACCCACTAAAACAGTGCCTAAAATCCCCCGGCCCAGGGAAGCACCCAGGTTTTGAAAGGGCCGATATACCCCTCTGGCCTCAGCTCTTTCAGCTTCAGAGGTGTCCGCAAAGGTGAGGGAGGTAATGTAGGTGCTAAAGAGTCCTGTCCCCAGGCCCATCACCACCAGGGAGGGTAACAGTCCTAGGTTGGTGACTGGAGGCTGCACCGCCATCACTAGCAGAACGATGCCAAGGCTCGTAATCAGCAAGCCTAGCTGCAACAAATAACGGGGTGGAAACTGGGGCCGTCGCTTGGCCAGCACTAGCAATACCACCAATTGAGTCAAGGTAAAGGGGATGACTGCGATTGCCGTTTGTACCGGGTTCAGACCCACCACGGCTGGGATGAACTGAAACAGGTTAAACTGCAACCCCACCATGGCCATGGTGTGCAGGGTGCCAATGGTCAGCCCGATCGTATAGATGCGCCGGTTAAATACCCCCAGGCGCAGCAGCGGGGGATGGCCCTGACGCGATCGCTGCCGCTCCCAAAAGATCAGCAGGCCAGTACAAATTAATCCAGAGGCAATTAACACCGGGGCGATGGAAATGCCAAACGGCGCCAGAAAAAAGGCTAACGTCTGGGGATCGTCCCTGGGTTGCCACCAGCCCAACTCAGCGGCCAGACTAAGGCCCACCAGGGTGAAGCCAAACCCCGCCACTGACAGCAAACCACCCACCCAGTCAATGGCTTGGGTGGGAACAGGGGTAGGCGCTACCACCCGTCGCACGAGGTACCAGATCACGGGAATTAAAGCCAGCTCAAAGGCAAAAGCCCAGCGCCAGCTAAAGTCAAAGGCCATGATTCCGCCGAGTATCGAGCCAGTGAGGGCGCCCAACATACCAGCGATCGCCAGAGCCACCAGGCCATACTTACGGGCTACCTCATCCTGGTACAACCCATCCATCATCGCCACCGGGGTGCTGACCAGCACTGCAGCCCCCAGCCCCGTCAACCCCGCTAAGCCCAGGGTAAAGATGCCAATATCTGGGCTGACAATAATCACTATCAGGCCCAGGGCATACAAGAGTAGAGCCATACCCAGCAGGGGACGACGCCCTAGCCGCCGACTCAGGTTTTCGGTGGTGGGGATAAACGAGGCGGTGACCAACGACATCAGCACCAGGGCTGATTGGACATAGCCAACGCTGGAGTTAAATTCTCGCACCAGGGGTGGCATGATCGGCTGTACCACGCCAATGGTGTAAGACAGCATAAACAAAATTAGACAGAGCCCTAGGGGACCACCCCATGTCTTCCAGAAGGTATGCGGCTTGGTCATAACAGGCACAACACCGTACGAAAAGAATGGCACCAACGGCCTCAGGAACAGCGCTAAGGTCATCCAAGCTTGGGCTGAGGAGTTTTTTGAGAACGCCTAGGGCACACTAGACTGACATTGCTAGCAGCCCCATAGATTTTACCTTAGGGCTGCGACCCGGATTGATATCAGCTTATATCCCTGCTAGCCTTACCCTACCTCTTGCCAGGCTTACCCTATGCCCCTATCCCCACAGATTTATCGAGCGATCTTAGACGGTCTGAATGAAGCTGTGCTTGTGATCGATGCAGAAGGGTATGTTTGCTTTAGTAATGCTAGAGCAAACGTCTTCTTTGGCGATCCCTTAGGGGAGAATTGGCGCAGCTCTGGCTGTGCTCAGAGGCAATGGCTCGATCACCACTTGAGGCCGCTAAACGCCTCAGGAACTCCCCTAGAACGGCTACAGGCTGGGCAGGTTTTACAAGCAGAAGAGCTGATCTTAGTCGATGGCGACCAGCAAAGCCCCCGCTGGGTTGCGGTCAGTGGTGGGCCTGCGCCTGGCCAGCCTGCAGGCTGGATCGTGCTGACCATCCAGGATATCTCGCCCTACAAACACCGGGAGGCGGCGCTGCTGAAGCAGGCTGTTCACGATGAACTGACAGGGTTACCCAACCGATCGCTATTTTTAGACCGGGTTAGTCATGCCTTGGCCCGTGCCCAAGAGCACCCCGGCCTCTTAATGGCCTTGCTGTTTATTGATTTAGATCGCTTCAAGGTGGTGAACGATAATTTAGGGCATGGGGTGGGCAATCAATTGCTGGTCGAGTTGGGTAGCCGCCTGAGGGCGGCTCTGCGACCTGAAGATACCCTGGCTCGACTGGGGGGTGATGAGTTTGCTGTCTTAATTGAAGATATTTCCACTGGCTCTAGCGCCATTGCCCTAGCCGAACAACTACGGTCGGTGGTCACTCAACCCTTTCAGTTGCAGGCTCAGGATGTTTACATTGATGCCAGCATTGGCATTGCCCTAGGGCCAGGAAGCTACGACAGTCCTGAACTCTGGCTGCGGGATGCGGATACAGCGATGTATCAAATTAAAGACATGCCCACCCAAGGCTGGCATATCTTTGACAGTTCCTTGCAAATCCAGCAAGACCAACGGCTACAACTGGAAATTGGCCTGAGACAAGCGCTGACTAAAGGGGAATTGCGATTACATTATCAACCGATTGTGACCATCAGCAATCAAACCATCACAGGCTTTGAAGCTCTGGTGCGTTGGCAGCACCCCACTCGAGGACTGTTACCCCCAGTTGACTTCATTACCATCGCTGAAGAGACAGGGTTAATTATTCCCCTGGGCTGGTGGGTGTTGGAAGAAGCTTGTCGTCAAATGCAGACCTGGACAAGCAAATATCCAGCTATGGCTGATTTCACCGTCAGTGTGAATATGTCGAGCAAGCAATTTACCCAGCCCAATCTGGTCCAAAAGGTGGAGGAAGTTTTGACCGGCACTGGCTTTGACCCCAAGCGCCTGAAAATTGAAATCACGGAAGGCGTACTGATCGATAACTCTGACACTATTATTACTATCCTCCACCAACTCAAGGCCATGGGGATTCAACTTTTGGTGGACGACTTTGGCACAGGATACTCGTCTTTAAGCTATTTGCATCGCTTTCCGTTTGACTGCTTAAAAATTGATCGATCGTTTATCGAAAATGCCGATCAAGACTTTGAGAAGTTGGAAATTTTGCAGTCGGTGGTTCGTTTAGCCTGGAATTTGGGTCTGGATGTGGTGGCAGAAGGTATTGAGACCTCCAAACACTACGCTCAACTAAAGGCCCTGCGGTGCGAACTGGGTCAGGGGTATCTCTTTTCTCGGCCCTTAGCCCCGGATGCAATTGAAGCTATGCTGGTAGAGCGCTTAGGCGGCAAACCATCGGTGCAGCCCAGCCTGGGTGACCGACCGACCCATAACCCAGCCATGACCCATGCTGATTCGTCAACTGCTCAATTGCCCTGAATTTACGGCTGGAGACGGCACCCAATTGCGGGAACTGTTACATCCGGATAAGCAGGCGATCGCCCTCCGCTACAGTCTGGCCCATGCCATAGTGCCGGTGGGGCAAGTATCGACTCCCCATGCCTTAACCACCTCTGAGGTGTATTATATTCTGTCCGGCCAGGGGGAAATGCACATTAACGATGACCACCAACCGGTCTGCCCAGGGGATGCGGTCTATATTCCCCCCCATGCCCGCCAATACATTCGCAATACCGGCACAGATCCCTTAGTTTTCATCTGTATTGTCGATCCGGCTTGGCGTCAGGAGGATGAAACCGTCTACGAGCCCGCCTAGTGCGCGGTCAAACAGATCACTAGTCAGGTGACGTTAACGGGTCACCTGTCGCATATAGTCGCCCCAAACTGTCGCCGCCTGGCCACTGCTGCCCCGGGTGGGGGAATTGTCATCATTGCCCAGCCAGACCCCAGTGGTTAGCCCCCGGCCGGGCACTGAGCCAATGAACCATAGATCGCGGTTGTCGTCGGTGGTGCCGGTTTTACCGGACTCCCCCAAACCCAAAAAGGCATTACGGCCCGTGCCCCCCTGCACCACCCCTTGCAACAGTGCCGTTAGAGTGTTGGCGATTCCCGGATCAACCACCTGGCGGTCGGCATCCCCCGCTTGGCCAAATTCGTAGACGACGCGACAGGTGCTCAAATCTTCGCGATCGCTACAATCGCTACTATCCAACACGCGCACAATGCCATGGGGACGATTCCACACCCCATTGTTGGCCACCGCTGCAAAGGAGCCGGTAATTTCCAGGGGGGTGACTTCACTTTCCCCCAGCACCAGCCCTGGGGACGCCACCAGCCGCGACTCAATCCCCAGACGCTGGGCCACCTGAATCACATCTCGCAGTCCAGCGGCCTGGGCGATGCGTAGGGCCACCACATTTTCTGAGCGGGCCATACCGGCGTACATATCCAGCGGAGCTGACCCCGACCGACAGCCCGCAAACCGCTGCCCGTTCCACACCATCGGGTCACAGGAAAAGGCTCGACTGGTGGGAATGCCATTTTCTAGGGCCGCCCCAAAGCCAAACAACTTAAAGGTGGAGCCTGGCTGGCGCAGGGCTTGGGAGGCTCGGTTGAACTGACTTGTCTCATAGTTAACCCCACCCACCATCGCCCGAATTTCGCCACTGCCGGTATCTAGGGTCACCACCGCCCCCTGGGAATAGCCCCGGGTGGCCCCCCGGGTGGCTACATCTTGGACTAGGGCAGACTCGGCGGCCCGTTGCAAGTTCAGGTCTAGCCCAGTTTCCACCAAAAAGTTACCTTCTCGGGCCAAGGAGGTGCCCAGTACTACCTCTAGTTCTTGGAAGATGTAGCTATAGAAGTAGGGAGCTCGGGTGCTCTGCAATTGCTCGATGGCGTCAGGGCTGATCTCAATCCGCGATCGCCGGGCTCGGCGGGCTTCCTCTTGGGTGACCATGCCCAGAGCCACCATGCGATCGAGCACCCGGTTGCGGTAAAACACAGCCGCATCATAGTTTTGTACCGGGTTAAAAGCATTTGGCCCTGGCAAAATCCCCACCAGGGTGGCCGCTTCTGACAGGGTGAGGTCGCGGGCGGGTTTGGCAAAGTAAAACTGAGCCGCATCCTCAAAGCCGTAGAGGTTTTCCCCTAAGTAAACCCGGTTGAGATAGGTCAGCAGGATATGATTCTTGCTGTAGAACGTCTCTAGCTTTAGGGCCACGATCGCTTCCCGTAGCTTGCGCCCAGCGGAATCTTCGGTCCCCACGTACTCTCGATATACACTGCGGGCCAGTTGCTGGGTTAGGGTACTACCCCCCTGACGGATGCTCCCCCCCTGTAAATTGATGAATGAGGCACGGGCAATACCCAGGGGGTCAACCCCCAGGTGCCAGTAGTAGCGGGTATCTTCTGAGGCAATGACGGCCTTGGGCACATAGGGGGAAAAGTCTCCCATGCGGCGCAGTTCCAGATGGGCTTGGGTGCGCTGTTCCCGCAGGGGAACTGTTTCGCCATTTTCCTGGGCATAGATCATCACCGGCCCTTGGACAGAATCGGGCAAGGGCCGCACTGGAATCTTGGGCCATTCAATGCCGACGATCCAGGCTCCAATTAAGAGGGACAGACCGGTAAACCCATAGAGGGTGTAGCGGGCGGTTTTAACCTGCCAGGGGGGCGGGTCTAAATAGCGCAGAGTGACCGCATCGGCTAGCTCGGCTGGCCCTAGGGTATAGACATCCCCATGATTCATCACGGTTTTAGTGATCCGCTTTTTACCCCGATAAATCCCGTTAGTAGAACTACGGTCCTTGAGCACAAACGGCTGACCCGGACGGTTGGTGTCGCGAGTTAGGGTGGCATGTACCTGACTGACAATCGGGCTGGGGGCAACAATGTCGCACTGGGAGGAACTGCGGCCCATAATATAGTGCTCCCCCAGTAGGGGATAGGTGGCCTGTTTGCCCTGGGCCGTCACCTGGATTTCAGCGGGACGGGCACCCGGCTTGACGGCCAGCTTGCCAAAGTCAACCTTGGCCTGAACCGCCTGGACCACTTGGGTCACTGTTTTAACAAAGGTGTTGCGGGGCTGGGGAGGATTTGGGGGCGTCATGGGGCAACAGTCAGAACCCAACCATAGGTACAGACCCTATTGTAGTCAGCAGCGGCAAAAGTGCCATGACCCCTAGTCCAATTTTAAGGCTGGGCGTTGGCGACCACAGTAGAGCCCGAGGGCTATCAGCAGAGCTGTACCCACGGCATACTTCAACGGATTCGGTATCCAGGTTTGGGGCGAAAAGAACCCTTCGATTAGACCGGCCATCACCAACATGGGAATTAAGCCATATAGGAGCTTGGCCGCTTGCAAGCCATAGACCCGTAGGGCATCCCGGCGACGGTAGGCCCCAGGCAGCAAAATGCCTTTAGCCAGCAGCAGGCCAGCCCCGCCAGCGATAAAAATAGCCGGTAGCTCTAGGGCTCCGTGGGGAAACACAAAGGCCCAGAGATCGTAGGCCAAATTGGCTTGGGCCACTAACACCCCCACACAGCCGATCATCAGCCCATTGATCACCAACACAAAAATGGTGAAGCCCCCAGGTGGCATCAGCCAGGGGGCTTGGGGCATCACCATCGTCACCCCACCAACGATGGCCCGCAGAGCCACGGCAATGTTATTGATCATGATGCCGCTAGAGGCCACCGGTTCTATGCCCATAATCGAGACGGTCCAAAGTTCCTGACTGGTTTTGACCTCTTCCACAAACCCTTGCCCCAGCACTAGGCTCATGAAGCTAGGGTCTTGCCAGGCATACCACCAGCCGATGCCGCTTCCGAGCCCAAACAGGAGGGTGGCGACGGTAATATAGCCCCAAGTTTGGCGGATGGTTTCGGGAAAACCGTAGCTACAAAAATCCCATAGGGCTTGCCATTCTTGCCGTCGCGACCCCTGGTAAATTTGACTGTAGCCCCGACTGGTCAGTTGTTGGAGGTCTTTGACCACCGCTGCCCCCACCCCGTGACTTTTGGCCCGGGCTAAATCAGCAGATACCGAGCGATACAGGCTGGCCATCTGCCGCACCTGATGGCTGGACAAAGCGGGCAGTCCTCGCTTTTCGGCTTGGCTGAGCAGGGTCTCAAATTGCCGCCAGGTGGGCTCACGGCGAGCCATCCAACGCTGAATATTCATGAAGTACATCGGGAAAATGGTTCGGCTTGACTGAAGTGTAGGCTACTCTCGAAATCGATGGC
>SLIY01000433.1 GCA_007135385.1 Leptolyngbyaceae cyanobacterium CSSed165cm_216 | reverse complement strand
GAAATACCTTGCAACTCATAAGCTTGAGTGGCTGGCATGGATCTCACCCGAATGAGAGCCACTATAGATTGAACAAACAGATCAGAAACATGAACTATATCAGCTTTTAACGCTATGAATTCCCCAGAATATTATTCTAGTATTTCAGATACTAGCGACACTAGTTTGGCTAAATCTAGCCCTAGTGAATTAAATGAAAACGAAGCCTTGGCTTACAAACAAGAGATCGACGGTAAGACTTGCGAAGCTCAGCAGGTGATTAATTTCATCGAAAATCTAAACGAGTCTAGCTTAGCGATTATTGATTTTGACGAAACGCTTTTTCTGAGAAACTCCACAGAAGAATATTTAAGCAATATAAAACCGCAGTTTATCGGTAACTTATTTCTGCTTTTTTTAGACAAGCTAAAGCCCTGGAATTTTCTACCTCAATCTCTGAGGGGAGATGAATCGCGAGACTGGGTAAGAGTGCTTTTAGCTACTATTGTATTTCCCTGGACTTGGCTACTGTGGCAAGGCCGAGCCAAGCACCTGATGGAGGCCTACGAAAATCATAGTCTTTCCAGAGCCTTAGCCAACAGTCACTACACAAAAACTGTCATTGCGTCAAGAGGCTTTGAATTTATCATTAAGCCGATGACTAAATATCTGTCCATACAGCCCGAACAGGTGATCGGATGCCGTTTCTTCAAGGGTGGCCTTGATCGCCACCAGGGAAAGGAAGCATTACTGGCCACCAAATTTGATCACGATGCCATCAGAAATAGTATTCTCGTGACTGATTCCACAGATGACGCTTCATTGTTGGCTATGGTCAAGCATCCTTTTTTAGTTCAATGGCCAGGCGCCCAGTACATTCCGGCATTATCTAATATTTATCTACCATTTTTCTATTTAGAACGAGTGAAGAGGCCTGGGTCGAATTTTACTTATGAGGTCGTCATCAAGAATCATCTTCTATCTTTGGTTTTAGCTATTAGCTGGATAAGCCCTCTGCCGATAGTCAATGCCATAGGCACATCCTTTTTGGTTTTCTCATTTTGGTGTATCTATGAAATTGGCTACTTTGAAAATGATCAGATTGCAGAAAAGTATGAAAAGAAGCCTGTCCTATCAGAAACCTACCATAAATATAAATCTAGAATGAATCTTTTTCAGCCCTGGCTTTTTGCTTCTGCCTTGGGTTTCGTCGGTGTTTTATTAACCTATATTAGTAATCACACTGGTAATTATGCGCTCTCCTCGATTCATAATACTTTTCTTTTGCTTGATCAAAAGTCTATATTCGTCGACTTTACGATGTGGATGGGGATTCTAGCTTCAATTCGAATTCTATATTCTTTCTATAACTACTTAGATGAAAAGACCAGGATCTGGGTCTATCCATTTCTCCAGATGTCTAAGTATTTAAGTTTTTTAGTCTTTACCAATGCTAGTAGGGTTGGTTTAGCTCTACTAATCGCCAATATTTTCGTCGATTGGATACCCTACATCATTTACCGTTGTGGCGGCCAAAGAGACGAATTTGAGGAACAAATCATGCGGTTATTTGTTTTTCTTTTAATCTGTGCAGGTTCAGCTTTATTTCTACATGAAATCGAATTTATAAAGAATTGGCAATTCGCTGTTATTTTGCTTTGGCTAAGCATCCGTATCCGTCCACAACTCAAAAAGCTAATCAGCAATGCCCATTGGGTTTGGCATTAGTTCTATGATTGCGGACTGATATAGTCATCCCTTGGGCTGGGGTGACTATTTTTCATAGCCATGGTGATGCCGTAATAGATTGCCCCCTAACATTACGATCCCTGGATTACCAAGACTGAACAGGGAGCATGGTGTAAGACGTAGTTGCTAACGCTGCCCAGCAGGGCTGCTTTCAGTCGCCCTCGCCCACGACGCCCCATGATGATCAAATCTGCTGGCCAGGTTTTTGCTACGTGGCATATTTGAGGCCCCGCGTCGCCCCCCCGCCAGTCCCAGGTGGTGTCAATCCCTTTGGCTTGAGCCTCGGCTTCTAAGGCCGAGAGCCATTGGCGCGTCTGCTCTAAGTTGTCGTCGAGCTGCTGCTGAGCAACGGCTAAAGACTCTTTAAGATTGCCTCGGTAGCGATCGCCAAAGTCAAGCTGGGTCGGCAAGGGCAGGGACAAACAATGAAGAATCCTCAAGCTAGCCTGATGGGCTTTAGCTAAGTCTTGGGCCGTGTTTACTGCCGATTGGGCTAGTTCAGACTGGTCCACTGCAATCAAAATCTTCTGGTATTGGGTCATAGGGTTACTGCTTTGTCCTTGAGATGAGGTTATGGATGCTGACCCATACTTACCACTAATCATGGCTGATTAAAATCAACTTCGAGATATCTCGAGGTATTTAGGGTTAAGAGAAGTTTGAGATCTGGGTGATTGATTCGCTTCCTTGCCACACTAGGTATGGCAAGATAAGTTCGACTACCCAAGTAGGTACTAACTGGCAGCAATAAAACGACCGTGATGGAGGTGCCAGGTGTCAGGTGCCAGGAACGGTTGGCCGACGTCTGCCGTTCTGTAAGAGTTCCCAGCCAAAGGACAGCAACTATGTTTACCCGTATTCTTGTGGCCATTGACAGTGAACCCACCATGGCTAATCAGGTTATGGCCGAAGCCGCCGCCATCGCTAAAACGGGGGACGCAATCTTAAACATCATGCAAGTGCTGTACCCCCTCAAAAGTGGTTACCCTGACCCGATGTACATGACCCTAGATGGGGCTTTTAGTACCGTGAGTGCTGAGGCGATTGGGGCCTATGTGGCTCAGTGGCAAGAGCTCGAAAAGCAAAACAAGGCTCGCCTGCAAGAACGGGTAGATGCGGCCCAGGCCCAAGGCATCACCGCCGAATTTACCCATGTGATTGGTGAACCAGGCCCAGAAATTTGTGCCACTGCCACTAGCTGGAACGCCGACCTGATTGTGCTAGGGCGACGCGGCATCAGCGGGTTAGGGGAACTTTTGCTAGGCAGTGTCAGCAACTATGTGATGCATCGCGCCCGCTGTGCCGTGTTGGTTGTTCAGGGGGAAACGCTGGGGCAAGAGACTAAGGAAATGTCTGGATAACCTGGATAATCAATGATCAACACTATCCCGCGTAGGCACTGCTGAGGGTTTCAGGTTTCAGGTGCCAGGTTTCAGGAGTGGTTGGCCGACGTATGGGGAACCCCCGCAGCCCTGACCCCGGAATCGTTTATTCTGTTTATTTTAGATGTAGCCCCCTTAGTAAACCCAGCCCAGAATAGACCCAGCCCAGTAGACCCGCAGATTTAATGAGTTAGGTGCCCATGAAAATTGCAATCACCGGAGCCACCGGGTTTGTTGGCAGCCGCCTGGTAGAACGCTTACAAGCCGAAGGTCACAGCGTTGTGGTTCTGACCCGTAGTGCCGACCATGGCCGTAAGGTCTTTCCCGATATCGCCTTTCCCCAGGTGGAGATTGTGGAATATACCCCCCAATCCTCTGGCCCTTGGCAGGGGGTGCTGTCCGGTTGCGACGGGGTGGTTAATCTGGCTGGAGCCCCGATTTCTGAGCGCTGGACCGACGAACACAAGCAAGCTATGGTCGACAGTCGCAAAATTGGCACTGAAAAGCTAGTAGAGGCGCTGGCCCAAGCTGATCCGCGCCCTACCGTTTGGGTTAACGCGTCCGCCATTGGTTACTATGGCACCAGCGAAACCGCCACCTTTGATGAAGCCAGCCAACCGATCGAAGACGACTTTCTCTCTCAAGTGTGTCAGGCCTGGGAAGGGGCCGCCCAGGGTGTTCAGGCATACGGCGCTCGGTTGGTGATTTTGCGTTTTGGCATTGTCCTCGGCATGGGCGGCGCTGTGGCCAAAATGCTGACCCCCTTTCGGATGTTTGCCGGGGGGCCAATCGGCAGCGGTCGCCAGTGGTTTTCCTGGATTCACCGCGACGATGTAGTGAGTTTGATTATCCGAGCCCTGAATGATCCCACCCTGGAAGGGGTGTATAACGCCACGTCTCCTAACCCCGTGCGCATGGGTGAATTTTGCAAGATTCTCGGCAAGGTGCTGAATCGGCCCTCATGGCTACCCGTGCCCGACTTTGTGCTAGAAGCAATTTTGGGTGATGGGGCGCAGGTGGTATTAGAAGGGCAACAGGTGCTGCCCAAACGCACTGAATCCACTGGGTTTGAGTATCATTACGTCCAGGTCAAAGATGCCCTGGTAGAGATTATCAATGCCTGATCGCGCCTTTGACGACATCGCTGCCCTGCGGCGCGAATATACCCAGCAGGGGCTGACCCTGGACGATCTGAAGCCTGACCCGGTTGACCAGTTTGCCCTGTGGTTTCAGCAGGCTCAGGCGGCGGATTTGCTTGAGCCCAATGCCCTGGTGCTGGCCACGGTATCCCCTGAGGGTACGCCCTACCAACGGACGGTACTCCTGAAGTACTTCGATCGCGAAGGGTTGGTGTTCTTTACCAACTATGGCAGCCGTAAAGCCCAGCACATTGCCGCTAACCCTCAGGTGTCTCTGCTGTTTCCCTGGTATTACCTAGAGCGGCAGGTGGCGGTGGTCGGTACGGCCACTAAAATTTCTGCCGCCGAGTCGTTTAAGTATTTTTCCAGTCGTCCCCGGGGCAGCCAGATTGGCGCTTGGGTATCGCAGCAAAGCAGCGTGATTTCGTCTCGACAACTGTTGGAAATGCAGTTTGAAACCATGCGCCACAAGTTCCTCAACCGGGAGGTCCCCCTGCCCGAATTTTGGGGGGGCTACCGGGTTAAGCCCCTGAGTTTTGAGTTCTGGCAGGGGCGACCGAACCGACTCCACGATCGCTTTCTGTACCGCCTGGAGGATAACCAATGGGCGATCGCGCGACTGTCCCCCTAATGCGGCTGTCCCCCTAATACAGAAAGGCAGAAGGATGAAAGGCGATTCTAGGACACACCAGGGTTTCCGCCTTAGCACACGACTTGGAAGGTTACAGGGAACCGAGCCCGTTGACTGCTGGCTGAGCGGAGTCGAAGCCAGCCACACCACCGGTTTCCTGCCGTTCCCTTCGACTCCGCTCAGGGAACTGGATATCTGTATGGAGACAACAACGGCCAAGTCTATTACCGTGTCGAAGCCGCTCTGGATGGTCATCCCCCACAGATGTTCTTCGGCCCGATAGAACTGTTCTACCCTGGGCTCCGGCAACCACAGCTTCACCCCCCGAGGCAGTACCTCGTAGAAACTGTGGTCACAGGTAACCTCTAAAAGCCGCACCAGGTTGCGCAGAATTCGCCCTTGGTTAATCGAATGATCACTCATGGCCGACTTCGGCCTCGCCCCCCACAATCACATTGCGAATCCGCAGGCTAGGGCCGCCACAACCCACGGGTAGGCCATTTTGCCCCCCCTTACCGCAGCCCCCCGACTCATCCCAATAAAAGTCGTCGCCAATGGCCACAATATCGGCCAGGGTGCGAAATACATTGCCCGACAGGGTGACATCCCGCACCGGCTCCGCCAGTTTGCCGTGGCGAATCATCCAGGCTTCTCCGGCGGTAAAGGTAAACATTTCACCGTTGGTCATGCCTTCTAACCAGTTGCGGGCATAGACCCCTTCTTTAATATCGGCAAATAGGTCCGGCACTGGGGTGTTCCCCCGGCCAATCCAGGTGTTGGTCATGCGCACTAGGGGAGAATAGTGGTAATTCAAACACCGGGCATTTCCCGTCGGCTGCTCTCCCAGCTTGCCAGCGGTTTCCCGAGAATGCAGCCGCCCCACTAAAACCCCATCCTGAATCAGTTGGGTGGTGGTGGCTGGGGTGCCCTCATCGTCATAGAGATAGCTACCCCGATGCCCCTGGGGGGCAGCCCCATCGAAAATATGTAGACCTGCGGGACCAAAGCGGCGACCCAGGCTCATGGCTTCCAGCAGGTCAGGGTTTTCATAGGCCATGTCTGCCTCAGATAGGTGGCCAAAGGCTTCGTGCACAAATAGCCCGGTTAAAATCGGGTCGATCACCACGTCGTAGGCCGCCCCCCGCACCGACGGCAAATCCAGAGCGGCCACGGCCCGCTGGGCCGCGTTCACCACCTGGGTCTCCAGGCCTTCTAAATCTTCGTATCCCTGGCGGGAGCCAGTGGTCTCCCGTCCCGTTTGGACCGTGTCGCCATCCCGGGCGGTGGCCGCAAACCGCATTTCCATATCTGACCAGGATTGATCAATCAGCGTCCCTTCGGCCGTGGCCAGCAGCACCCGCTGGGTGATGTCGCTGTACCGCACCGAGGTGGTGGCCACCCGTGGATCAACCCCCTGCAACAGGTCGGCATAGTGGTGGCAGAGATCTTTTTTGCGACCGAGGGGAATATGGCGGGGATCGGTGCCAGTCATGGGTAAGGCTTGGGTCACTTGCACGGGGGGGATGGGGGCCAACAGCGTCTGAGCATCCCCCACCAGGCGAGCGGCAACCACGGCTGCTTCAATTCTGGCGTTTAAATTCTCGAGACTGTTAAAGCTGGCAAAGCCCCAGCCACCCCGATGGCAAACCCGCACATGGCCCCCCACCGCTAGGCCTTCGCTGAGGGTTTCCACTTGTCCTCCGCGTAAAAAGATCTCTGTGCCTTCGGACTGTTCTAGGCGAATGGCCAGATAGTCGACTTGCTGGCCCCAGCGATCGCAGAGGTCTTGTAATTGCCCTTTTACCTGGTCGATGGTCATAATCTTGTATCCCCCGAGGAAAACCAGCGGTCTCAATTCAGCGCCACCTACACAAATACCTGTTTCGATGGCATATGCTTAAGCCTAGATTCAGTCTAAAATCACAAGTATGACCCGTGAACTTGACTACACCTTACCCCCGGCAGTGCGACGCATTGCTAGTAATTTTCGCATGACGGGCTGGATTAGCTTTTGGACCCAGGCGGTCCTGGCGGTGATCTCTAGCCTGATCCTGCTGTTTGCCGTAGTCAATGTCATGGCTCGTGGGGGGGCTGGGGGCAACCCCGGGACCGGGGTGGGGTTGTTTTTGGCGGCGGCCGGGCTGGTGGCCGTATACCTCAGCGCTTTTTGGGCCTTTCGCTACACCCGTTTGGCCCGGCGACTGCGCAGTCGCGACAGCAGTAAGCGTCCCAGCCCTAAAGATGCCCTACAGGCGCTGCGGGTCGGCATCATAATCAGCATGGCGGGTATGCTGATTACCCTGTTTGGCGGCCAAGCCTTAATTGGTTCTCTGCTGGCCAAGGCCTTAGCCCAGCCCCAGACTGGTACGGTGTTTGTGCCCGGTAATATCAATCAGTATGTCGAGGCCTTTGATATTTTTATTGTGCAGGCTAACACCAACACCCTGCTGGCTCACTTTGTCTCCCTGGCGGCCACCCTCTGGCTATTACGGACGGTCAACCGAGCCTAGTGTAGATCTTCCAAAAACTGATTTTACGCCATCGATAAACTAATAAAGGCCGTCACATGGGTGACGGCCTTTAGTTTGAACCTATAACGAGCACGGAGGGATTCGAACCCCCGACACCTAGAACCGGAATCTAGTGCTCTATCCAACTGAGCTACGTGCCCTTAAGCTGCATCATCATAACACCTGTGGAAATGGTTTAGCACAAATCTGGCAGGGCTATCTATACTGAGGTGACCTCTGGAAAAGTTTTTCCCAGCAGCTACGACCGCTATGGATGGGCACGGGCAAGGCCCTTTGCCCATCCTACGTAGAGGGAAAATCTTGCCTGGAAATGTCCTCAGGTTGCCTACCGGGGCGAACTTTTTGCACCGATGGCCGTCTGTACCGGTCATTGTCTGTAGTGTTTTGACGTTAGGGGACTTGATATGGCAAAGCGTTCCAGACGACGGCAGGCTAGCTGTGTCCTAGGGGGACTGGGGATGGCGATCGCGATCGCCAGTATCCCCTACACCGCTCAAGCGCAAACCCTGCCCCTCGATAGCCCTGGGATCGCTCCCTCCCGCTCAGACGCTGGGGCCGGAGCGCCCTTTCCAGAAGCCTATGTGCTGGGACCAGGCGATCGCATTCGGGTCGATATTTTTAACGTTCCCGAGTTTAGCGGTCCCGAAAATGGCACCCACGAAGTCTTGCTGGATGGCACCCTGGCCCTACCCCTAGTGGGCCTCGTGGATGTGCAGGGGTTGACCCTAGCCCAAACCCAGCAGGTGCTAACCACCCACTACGCTTCCCTACTGACTCGCCCCCCCCGGCTAACGGTCACCCTGCTGTCGGCTCGTCCGGTGCGGGTGGTGGTGGCGGGGGAGGTCAATCGACCGGGCACTTACACCAT
>SLIY01000258.1 GCA_007135385.1 Leptolyngbyaceae cyanobacterium CSSed165cm_216 | reverse complement strand
GGTCAGGCCAAAACACCCGTTGGCTCGCAGAGGGCTTGAGCCGGATGAGGGGAAACTATCAAGTCCGGTTCTTAGGGGGGAGAGGGGCAGCGATGTCTTTCTCTCCTACCCAACAACATTTGCAGCACAGCCAGTTGAAGGTATTTCGTGACCTAGGGGCAGGCCAGTACCAAGCAGAGCTAACCCTCCGCCAGGGAACTCTGTCTCTGCCTGCGTTTGAGAACCTACAGGTCCAGGTGCGTCGCTTATTTAGCTAGAACAGCAGTAGGTTAGCCATTCTGAAGCAACAGGGTGTCTTTTGGCAATAAGCTTGTCAAAATAGGGCTAACTGTGGCCTTACAGGTACCAACATGCCGCCGTCGCCCAAAAGTCTGCAAGAGATGCTTAAACTAGCGCCAACGATCGGACTTTGTTGGTCGAGAAGACTACCTCAGCACCTTTGGCGACAATCTCAAACTGCCCCTTGAGGACTCCCGCCGCCGCTTTCTGTTCAACGTGTGGGGTCAGGGGGGCGTGGGCAAAAGCACCCTGCTGAAGCAGTTTTCCAAGGCAGCCCAGGAGTCCGGGGCCGCTGTCGCCTATACCGACGAAAGCGAAGCCAGCGTACCGGAAGCGATGGGTCGCCTGGCGAAACAGTTTACCGAGCAGGGTTACAAGCTCAACCAGTTTACCGACCGCTATCGCCTGTATCGCCAGCGCCAGCAGGAGCTGGAAACTGACCCCGAAGCACCCCAAGGGTTTTCGGCCATGGTGGGCAAAACCATGGCGAAGGCGGGGATCAAGCTGGGGCGGCGAGTGCCCGTGGGCGGTGCGGTGCTCGACCTTATCGAGTCAGCGGCCTATGGCTAAGCCTTCGCTGACCTCAAAACAGAAACAGGCCGTTGCCCAGCGGGCTAACCACTGCTGCGAATACTGCTTTTGCCAGGTCAAGTACTCCCCTGACCCATTCTCTATCGAACACATCATCCCTCGCTCCAAGGGCGGTACTGACGAGTTGGACAATCTAGCGTTAGCCTGCCAAGGCTGCAATAACCGATAGACGGTATGGGGGAGAAAAGCCATTAAATTCAGGTCAATGCTAGATTGAAGGCAGGACCGTTTGTAAATTATCGTTAATTTTTTGTTCCCCATGCTGATTCTTTCTGCCACCAAGGGCAACAACCTGCACCTGGCCGAAGCCTTTGCCGCCGAAGCCAGCCGCCAAGACCTCCCTGTGGACCTGATTGCCTTACCCGACCTGCAAATCCCGCTATACGACTCGGTGATCAGCGACGACAGTGTGGGGCCTGGGTTGGCCAAGCTGGAGCAGGCCCTAAAGCAGCATAAGGGGCTGGTGATCTGCGCCCCGGAATACAATGGCTCGATTCCGCCGGTAGTGAGTAATGCGATCGCCTGGTTATCGGTCAGCACCCCAGACTTTCGTGCTCTATTTAACGGTCGGCCGGTGGCGTTGGCCAGCCACAGTGGCGGCGGCGGCCAAAAAGTAGGACTAGCCATGCGGCAGCAGTTGTCTCACCTGGGCTGCAATGTGATCGGGCGGGAGGTGCTGGCCAACAGTCAGAAGGATGCCAACCCCGATGCGATCGCGGCTTTGGTCAGCCAGTTAGCGGAAATTGCACCGGCCTATGCCGGGGTGCCTGCGGCCGTCTAAGGTCAGGCTACCGCTGCTCCCACTGCGCTTTCATCCGCTGGATACGCTCTAACAGGGTTTCGTTGGACATTCGCGAGTTAAGCCGTTCCACTAACAGGGGAAAGGCCAGGGGGGAGGGGCGTTTGGTGTCTTTCCAGATCACGGCGCGCTGATTCAGGCGATTCAGGGTTTTAGCGAGGCGGTGGGTTTCGAGCTGGTCTTGCAACACTTCCCGTTCGGCCTGCTTGAGCAGGAGATTATCGGGTTCGTACTTGGTGAATACGTCGTAGAGCAGCGACGTACTCACCTGGAGCTGGCTAGAGGTTTTGCGTGAGCCGGGATAGCCCTTAAACACCAGCCCGGCCACCTGGGCTATGCCGCGAAATTTGCGCTGGGTCAGTTCTGAGATGTTCAGGCTGGCGCGAATGTCGGCTTCTAGGTTATCTAGGCTAAAGAAATCGCTGGAAAACAGGTCCTGGTAGGGGTAGCCCTTGGGACCAAGGATTTCAAAACCGTAGTCGTTGACGGAGATGGTAAAGGTGGCGGTTTTTTGTTTGGCGAAGCGGTAACCCCAGAGAAAACCCAGTCCTTCGTGGACAAAGCGGCCTTCGAAGGGAAAGACGTAGAGGTGCTGGCCTTCGCGGGTTTTGCAGCTTTCGACCAGGAGTTCGTCGGCGCTGGGCAGGGGGGAGAGGCGCTGCTGGGCTGCGAGGATGGGGGCGATGGTGAGGATTTCGGGGTTATTGAGGGCATCTCTTTCAGGCAGAGATTGGGGGGATCGGGTCTCTTCCGGCGTGGATCCCACGGGGAGGGAAGAGGCATTGATGGCGGATGGGTCGATCAGCGTTGGCGCAGCCTCTCCGGAGGAGAGTCGCGCCGATTCTATTTCTTGGCGCAGGTGGTGGCTGAGGGTGTCGGAAATGGCCAGCTGGCCACCGCCCCAAGTGGGCGTGACCGTAGACGTTTTGCGGGTGCTTTTGACGTAGAGCACCATGTCTTTCAGTTGAAAATATTCCAGCTGCCGTCCGGCGAAGAAGAATACGTCCCCTTTTTTCAGCCGTGACACAAAGGATTCTTCCACGGTGCCGATGGGTTTGCGATTGGTGTAGACAATTTTGACTGGTGTATTGGCGGTGATCGTGCCGATGCCCATGCGGTGGGTCCGGGCTAACTTGGCATCGCTGATAGTGTAGACGCCATCCTGCAGCACCACCTTTTTGTAGCGGGGATAGGCCCCCAGGCACTGACCGCCTTTCTCAATAAAATCCAGCACCCACTGGTATTCAGCGTCGGTGAGATCGGCATAGGCAACCGTTTGACGCAGGCTGTCGAGGGTCTTCTGGGGGGCAAAGCCATCGCCGCAAGCCAGGGTGACCAGGTGCTGCACCAGCACATCGAAGGGCTTGGGCTGGGGGCGGCGGGTTTCCATGTCGCCTAGGTCTAGTCCACGACGAAAGGCAGAGATTTCCAGCAGTTCCAGGGCATTGGTGGGCAAAAAGAATACCTCCGAGGTCCCTTCGGGCACGTGGGCACTGCGCCCCGCCCGCTGCAACAGTCGGGCCAGGTTCTTAGCGCTGCCGATCTGGACCACCCGCTCCACCGGCTGGAAGTCGACTCCCAAATCCAGAGATGACGTACACACCACCCACTTAATATCGCCGGTTTTGACCCCAGCCTCGATCGCTTCCCGCTGTTTGACATCAATGGAACCGTGGTGCAGGGCAATCCGCTCCCCGTGCTCCGGCAGGGCAAACGTCAGGGCCTGGTACCAGCGTTCTGCCTGGTTGCGGGTGTTGGTAAAAATCAGGGTGGATTTTTCTAGATCCAGCGCTTCCACCAGGGTTTCAAACAGACGTAGGCCCAGGTGTCCGGCCCAGGGAAAGGTGTCTACCGAGGCCGGGCAAATGCTGGTGATCACCGTCTGCCGCTTTAGGTTAGAGCGAATGATCACCGGCTCGGTGCCCAGGCCCACGGCGGTTTGGGCGGCTTCTTCCAGGTTGCCCAGGGTGGCGGAAAGCGCCCAGGTTCGAAGCTTAGGTTGCAGCGATCGCAGATCAGCCACACACAACTCGACCTGGGTGCCCCGCTTCGAGCTCATCAGCTCGTGCCACTCGTCTAAAATCACCACTCGCAGCTGGCCAAACCGCTTGGCCCCGTCTTTATAGGACAACATCACCGCCAGGGATTCTGGGGTGGTGATCAGGATATGGGGCATCTGCTTCAGCTGCTTGGTCTTACGGGAGGAGCTGGTATCCCCCGTGCGTGATTCCACGGTTAAGTTCCAGCCCATGGCCTCGATCGGGGTTTTGATCGCCTGCTCAATATCTCGGGACAGGGCGCGCAGGGGGGTAATGTAGAGAAGTTGCAAGCCTTCAGCGGGGTGGACTAGCATTTCGGCGATCGCGCCCATCACCGCCGCATAGGTTTTACCAGACCCCGTGGGCACCTGCACTAGTCCGCTGTGCCCAGCTAGGTAAGCCTTCCAGGTTTCGACCTGAAAGGGGAGGGGCTGCCAGCTACGGGTGGCCAAGTACGCCATAATGGGGGCAAGGCATGGGGCAGTATCCACAACATAGTCCTGAGGCTTGAAGGATGACATCTACGACTGAGGGGCCAAGGCACCCATTTTGCCACTCTGGTAGTCACTGATGGCTTGATAGATCTCTGCGGTGGTATTCATCACAAACGGTCCATGGCCGACAATCGGTTCATCCAGGGGCTGGCCGCAGAGGATCAATGCTGTTGTGTCTTGGAGACAGTCGAAGACCAGAGCATTACCAGCGCGATCGCACACACCCACCTCTGCCGCCACGATCGGCTCTGACTCACCCAGGCGCACGGCCCCCTTCAGCACCACCACCAGGGTGGTGTAGTCTTCAGGCACCTCTAGATTTACTCGATGACCTGCTGCTAGGCGCGCATCCCACATCTGAATAGGACTAAAGGTTTGGGCCGGTCCTTGGGCACCGGCAAACGATCCGGCAATTACCCGCAGGCTGCCCTGACCATCGGGCAGCGTCACCACTGGAATTTGCGCTTTGGTGATGCCTTGGTAACGGGGTGGAGCCATTTTGTCTTGGGCGGGCAAGTTAACCCACAGCTGCACCATCTCAAAGGCACCCCCTTGCTGGGCAAAGTTAGGGCCATGAAACTCCTCGTGCACCAGCCCAGCGGCAGCGGTCATCCACTGCACATCTCCAGGACCAATGATACCGCCGCCCCCCGCAGAGTCGCGGTGCTCGACTTCCCCCTCATAGACAATGGTGACCGTCTCAAACCCCCGGTGGGGATGTTCCCCGACTCCACGGCGGGCCGTGGTGGGGGGAAACTCGGCCGGGCCAGCGTAGTCGAGCATCAGAAATGGACTGAGGATTTCTCCCAGGCCAGAGTAGACCAACAAGGTGCGCACAGGGAAACCATTCCCCACCCAGTGGCGACCCTGGGGTCGTTGGATCGTTTGCAGGGTTTTGGCTGTACTGGGCTGGTTCAGGGTAGGCATAGCGGCAGGTGGGACAGGAGCAGAGTCAGGATTATGTTTCTAACTTAACGAATCTCAACTGCCCTCGGATGAACATTCAAGCGTTTCTCGGGTTTCCTGATGTCCTCGGCCCATGGCCACCCCATGGTGATCAACGCTACACAATATTACAGCCAGGCCAGCCAGCCGATCCTCAATGGTAGGATACGCCATAACCCTAGCGGCTGTGATCAACGCCAGCCAGACGATATCTATTTACAACCGGTTTACTATTTACAACCTATTTACAAGGAGCATCTATGCAAACAAGAGTGGTGCGGAGCATGGCACTGGGGGTTGCAGCTGCCCTATCGACGGTACCCTTAGCCGGTACGGCTGGCTTAGCCCAGCAGTTAGCGGACATCCGATTAAACCTGACGGAAGATACAGCGTTGATTCGAGCCTGCCGCCAGTTTAATCGCAGCACTGGAGTCTTCGACAATACCACCCTCGGCCCCGAAAGCAACCGCATTGGCACCCTAGGGACGGGGGTGCAGGTCCGATTAACCGGAGTCGTGCAACAGGGACGGGCCCAGGTCTTCCTGGCTGGTAGCGACCTGTCCCCCATACAGCCAGTGGGCTGGGTAGACGCCGCCAACTTGACCACTTGCGGCACAGTCACACCGCCGCCTGCCGCACGGGTCTGTTTCCGGGCCGACTCAGCCCTCAATGTTAGAGCAACCCCCACCTCTAGTGCGCCATTAGTAGGTAGTTACGGCCCAGGGAGTACGATTATTGCCAGTACCAACCCACCGACCCAGCGCACCTCTCCCGGGGGGGCCCCTGACTTTGGGCGGATTTGGCTGGAAGTGGCGATCGCCAATAGAACCGGCTGGGTTTCCCGCAGCGGCGAGGGGGGAGTCGGCAGCAACATCACATCGATTGCTTGTCCTTAGGCCGCGTCTGGGAATATTCTCCCCACGAGTAGGCGCAGCCTACCCTAGGCTTGCCACTCACCAAATACAATCGATTCAGCCCCTTTGGCAATCCGGATCAGGTCATCATCCAGCATCGGGGGCCAAGTCACCCCACGTTGTTGGCCAGCCTTAAAGAGCCGACGGCTTTCGTAGGTCAGAATAAACAGTGCCTGCACCAGGGGGCGATCGAGACTGGGTTCTTGTTTTAGGCCTCCAAACAACACCTTTAACGCCAGCAGTAGAGAGGTCACTTGCCCTGGAATTGGCGGGTTACCCTGGCGCAGACAAGCAATAAACGTATCGGGTCGATCATCGCTAGGGCCAAGGGTTTGGCGTAGAACAAATTGGCGGGCGGTATCAAAGTCCATGGGGGTAAGTCAGAAGGAGTAAAAACAAGGTCCTGCAGAAAGCAACGGTCTGTCACTAGAGCCTTATGACTGACAGTAGCTCGACTGAGTTTCAACCGGTGGAGAATGCCCCGCGTGTGCAATACTCGACCAAGTTTACCGTCTTTGCTGGAGGTGTCAGGTGCTAGGTGCCAGGTATATAGGACTGGTTAGTTAGCTTGTACCGCAGCGTAGTCGTTATCATACGCTTGGGATTATTTCACTACCATCATCGATCAACCATGAAAACTGTTCGCAACCTGTTGCTAGGGGTGGCCTGTCTGGGGCTGCTGGTACTGGGGTGGGATGCTCTACCCTTTTATGCCACCGCTGATTCGTTATCCCAGGCCGAGCCCCCGGTGAGGGAAACAAATCTAGCCAAGGCCACCTTTGCAGGGGGGTGCTTTTGGTGCATGGAAAAGCCTTTTGACCAGCTCGAGGGGGTGGTGTCCACCACATCGGGCTACACCGGCGGCGTTACCGTCGATCCGACTTACGACCAGGTGTCCCGAGGCGGCACAGGCCATGTGGAGGCGGTAGAAGTGCTATATGACCCGACTCAAGTCAGCTACGACCGCCTCCTAGAGGTGTTTTGGCGCAACGTTGACCCGGTGGATGATACTGGGCAATTCTGTGACAAGGGCAGCCAGTATCACGCCAAGATTTTTACCCATGACGAGCAGCAGCAACAGTTAGCCGATCGGTCTAAACAAGCGCTGGCCACCCTGCCCCAGTTTCGTCAGACCCCGATCGCCACGGCAATTGAGTCTGCTCAAACCTTTTATCCCGCCGAAGCGTATCACCAGGACTATTACCTAAAACACCCCGTGCGCTATAAGTTTTACCGTACTGGCTGTGGCCGTGATGCTCGTTTGCAGGCGCTATGGGGCCGTTAGCCTCCGCCTTTGAATATGGCCAGATTATGTCCACTGATGGGGGAAGTATTGATTACGCGTCTGGCTGGGGTGGCGCAGAGGTGTTCTTTGAACTTTCAGCGGCATCGTCTGGCGGCGTTGGCATGGAATGCTTGAGCGTACCATCATCACCGGTTAAGAGTTCATCGTCAGGGGCTGTGGTCGGGGGGGTAGGGAAGTGGCGATCGCGTTCAGCCTCGTACAAATTCGCCAGTCGGTCCTGCATATCTTGCAGCCAGCTATTGTGCTCGGCCCGGATGGTTTCTTCGGTGTTGACCACTAGCTTTTCAAACTTGACCGGGTCGGCCCGTTGGGTATCTGACAAAGAGTACCACCAGGCACGAATGTCATACAGGGCATCGGCCGCCTGGTTGTACCCGACCAAGGTTACCTCGACCCGACGATATTCCAAATAGTTAATCAATGCCGCCGCCAGGGCTGCTGTTACGGCGACCCAGCTTTGAAAGCCAATGGCCGCTAGCAGGGTGCCAAACCCACCAAAAATATAAATGCCAGTTTGCAGTACTTGATGTTGCCGATCATAGCCCCTGGCCTTGCGACGATACCAGTCGAATTGATCTTCTAATCGATATTTAATGTAGCCGTCTGGGTCTAGATCAGCGCAGCGGTCAGGATCCCTGGGCAAAGCAACGACGTCTTCTTCTTTGAACCGAAATAAAAACTCCCAAATGCTACTTACCAGCCAGGTTACCCCGCTAAACAGGCGGTGCCCTAACCAAAGTACAACCCCAAGTTTCATGTGGGTGGGGTGCTGATCTTCATAGGGAGAGAGGGCCTTTTGATGGACCACGCTGCCCTTGAGGCGTTCGCTGACCAGCTGAAGCTTTTCGGCCAGTTCTGCATTGCGGTTGGTGCCATACTGGCGCACTTTGGTGCGATAGTAAAAAATCTCCATTTTCAGGGATTCAGCATTGCC
>SLIY01000013.1 GCA_007135385.1 Leptolyngbyaceae cyanobacterium CSSed165cm_216 | reverse complement strand
GGGGGCGACTGTCCCAGTGGGTGCCACCCCCCCTGCGCTGCCCCGGAAATTCTTCCCGGTTACCTTGGGCATGGGGTTGGGCGGATGGTTCAGGCCAGTGAGCCAGGATTAAGCCGCCAATGCTTAAGATTAGCAGCAGCGTTACTCCCCCGGGCAAAAGAAACAACCGGATCAGTACTGCTTTCATACGCTGGGATTCTAATGTGAACAATGGAACTCCTGCTGTCGGAGGAGATACAGCGACCATGGACGTAGGTCGCCTAACCGCCTCTCCTACTGAGATCCTTCACCACCCAGGTTATATTGGATACATGGCTGGCCAGTATTTACGTAAGCTTCAGGGCACCATAAAGCTTTTTGGGCCGTGTCCAGACGAAATATTAGGGCTTTCGGAGCTTGGGGGTACCGAAACGAGGTAATCCCCCATGGACAGCTATCTGTTGCAAGTCTGTAATCTTTGCCCCGAGTAACATTAAAAACTTATTAAGGGAATTCACTGGGGCTAGAGGGGGCAGATATGCTTAGGACAAGATACCTCCTAACTGCGTCTTCAGCCCCGTCTAGCCCTGCCATGGGTTGCCTTGATGGGGCTGCTACTTTTTGGGGTTTGGTTGGGCCTGCGGTCGTAGACCGTGGTCAGGGGATGCTCAGCGTGAATAGACATACTGGGTACCCATAAAAGATTCCCGTGAATTGTGCTTGCCGATACCAAGTCAGTAGTGTTAGGTTAAAAAACTAACGCGATTTGAGTCTACGGTTCGAAAGCCGGTGATTGTACAGTGTCTAACCTGGTCGAGTCCAGGCTATGGCCTAATACTGGCTTTCTTAAGCATGGGGCATCGACTGATTAGACCTTTTACCGTCAGGATGAGAGTGTCACTGGTGTCCTGTGCGTTGATTTCAGCACACGCATCTATGACCTTATTGGGATTAATCTGGGTTGCCGCTCTACCAGGTCAACTCGCCTTTCATAGTGACCTCAGCCTATTGCCCTCTGCTCGGGCCATCGGTCATCCCCATGCGGCCTGGTTAGCCAAGGGAGCTACAGCCGCGGTTGATACCGCAGGGGATAGTCATGCTCTATGGCGAGAGGATTCCCCAAGCGAGTTAAAGCCGCAGATCCATTCGCCCCAGCTAGCTGAGATAGATTGGGGTTTATGGATCGCCACGGCTGCCGTTACGGTGGTCTCCTCTGAGGGTAGGGCGGCTACAGACGACCTGGCCACGCCCACAGAGGCCGATCTAACCTCAGCTGGAGCTAGCCAAGATCTTTGTGCTGCCCACATTCGAGATTTACCCGTGCTAACTACCCCGGTCGATCCAGCTTCGGTCTCTGGGGCCGGGTATACGATTCAGGTGAATGATGTTGTCATTGGTGAGGTTGGTTCCCAGGCCGCCGCTGATCAGGTGGCCCAGCAAATTCGGCAGGCAATGCCCGCCCTGGAAGCCAATCCTGCCGGGTTGACCCCCCAGATTAGCGGTGATGGCGATATAGCCGCTGCTCAACTGGAAGGGCAGACCGTGTTTGTTCTTCCGGAGGACATCTACGGCCCCTATGCCGATCACCCAGCCCTGACCGTTGCCCATTGGGTGAATAACCTGCGCGATGCCTTGGATGCCCCGCCTCTGGACCCTAGCCCCATTCATATGGTTGCCGAGGGGTTGGGGGAAACCTCGCAGAAGTTGGAAGGTATCGCGTCTTGGTATGGTCCCTATTTTCATGGCCGTCAGACAGCGACGGGCGAGATTTTCGACCAGCATGACTTAACGGCAGCCCACAAGACCTTACCCTTTGACACCACGTTAAAGGTGCGTAATCTGCTGAACGATAAAACTGTGGTGGTGCGGATTAACGATCGTGGTCCTTACATTGGCGATCGCTCCTTAGATCTATCCTATGCCGCTGCTCAATGCCTGGGGGCAGAAGAGATAGGACTAATTCCCTATGAGGCTACTATTTTGGCGGAGGGGATACCCCGTGCCTGGCAAGGCGATGCCGTAGCGATCCGGTAGTCACGCTACCCGCCGAGGCTAAGACTCAAATAGCTCAGGGAACCAGTAGTCGCCAGGCCGCCGCTGTCTGGCCTCTTCCACTAGTTCCTCTGAACTCAGGTTAAGCAGCGAATCGCTTCCAGCATGCCGCGCGCTTTATTCAGCGTTTCCTGGTATTCGTTCTCCGGCACCGAGTCAGCCACCAGTCCTGCTCCAGCCTGCACACTGACGGTATGCCCCCCTTTGGGGTTAGCCTGTACCACCATGGTGCGAATGGTAATGGCCGTATTCAGCTGCCCTTCAAAGTCGTAGTAACCATAGACCCCAGAGTAGGGACCTCGACGACAGGGTTCGAGATCGTGAATAATCTGCATCGCCCGAATTTTGGGGGCACCGCTGACAGTACCGGCTGGGAAACAGGCTTTTAACAAGTCCCAGGCGGTCTTATCAGGCTGCAATTGGCCCACCACATTACTGACAATGTGCATCACATGGGAATACCGCTCCACTACCATCAGTTCGTCCACTTGGACAGTGCCGCTGCAGCAGACCCGCCCTAGGTCATTGCGGCCCAGGTCAACCAGCATGACATGTTCAGCAATTTCTTTGGGGTCAGCCAGTAAATCCTGCTCTAGGGCTGTATCGTCAGCCGCTGTCTTGCCCCGGGGACGGGTTCCGGCGATGGGCCGCACGGTGGCGATGCGAGCGGCATCCGGTCCGCCTTCGAGGGTGGCTTTAACCATCACCTCTGGGCTAGAGCCGATGATTTGCCAGTCATAGAAGTTAAAGTAGGCCATGTAGGGGGAGGGGTTGATCTGTCGCAGAGAGCGATAGAGATCGAAGGGTTCCCCGGCATAGGTGGTGGTCAGGCGCTGGGAAACCACCACCTGGAAAATATCCCCGGCTTGGATGTGGGCCTTAGCTTGCTCGACGCTGGCACAGAATTCATCGGGGGTGCGGTTGCTAGTGTAGGGTACCGGAGCCTTGCCATGGGCGCCCGGAGGACTCCAGGTCAGGGGAGCCTGGTTGGGGCCTAGGGGTAAGGTCAGTTTGTGGATGAGCTGGCGCACGCGATCGCAGGCTTCCCCATAAGCGGCTTCCATTGACCGGGCTGGATCGCGCAGGTCAGCATAGGCAATCGCCCACCCCTTACGCTGTACTTGATCAAAGATTAGCAGGCTATCCACCTGCATCCATAGACCATCGGGGAGATCATTGGCCGCCGCAGGATAGACTGGCACGGTAGGTTCAATCCAGCGGATCAGTTCGTAGCCCCAAAAGCCAAAAAGACCACCAATTCCGGGTGGCAGCGAGGGCAGCTTAACCGGCTGATAGGGGGCCAAGCAATCAGCCAAAATGTCGAAGGGATTCCCCTCAAAGTGGCTGACTGTCCCATCCCGATGGGTCTGGATCGAGTGGGGGCCTCGGCTTTCTACAATCCACAGGGGATCACATCCTAAAAAGCTATAGCGGCCTAGGGTTTCACCCCCTTCAATCGATTCAAGCAAAAAGCTGTAAGGCTGGCCAGCACACACCTTGTACCAGGCTGAGACGGGGGTATCTAAATCCCCCAGCCATTCTTGGTAAACCGGTACAAAATTGCCCTGACTGGCGTAAGACTTAAATTGCTGGAGGTCGGGGAAAATCATGACGTTATTCTACAGCGCTAGGCCAGCAAAAAGGGCATAGCGATGCCATGCCCTTGGGGATATCAGAATATGAACGAGTCCAGAGTCAATGGGTGAAGATTGCCAAGGTAGACAAGTACAGGTCTAGTTAGACCTCGTAAGGGGCTTTGCCGCTGAACTTTACTGTCGCTGGGTCAGGATTAGCGCCAATGTTCCGGGGAATAGCACCGACAATGTCACGACCTTCATTCACCTTCTCTGGGAAGACCCCATCCGCCGGATGCAGATACTGGGTTTCACCGCTAGGGTAAACACGGTAGATCTTATAGTCTTCGATTTTAGGCTTGAACTTGGTGCGTAGCTGGGTCCCGAGTGCCAGACACTGTTCTTTGCGGGACAGATACAGAAGGTTTTCACCTTCGTTCATCATGGCGGCACCGCCAGTGGGCATTTCGAACACTTGCTTCTTAGAGCTTGTCCAGGTGATGGCGTATTTTTCTTCTACCTCAGCCTTGGTGAGAAGGCCGCCGGTGCTGCCTCCAAAAATAGGCGTTTGACCTGTCAAAGATTCAGTCATAGATTCCTATCTCTCAACCGTTTGTTGGGAATCCTATCATCGTAAGCGCAGCCGACAATACCGATTGTTGAGGAAGTGTAACAGTTCTTCAGGAAGACGGGGGAAACTGGCCCTAACGACGGTCGATTGCTGCTGTATCAAGCTTGTTTGGATCCAATTTCTAGGCCAACGAATCTTCCCAAGATATGGACTTCAGCCGCCCTTACCAGGCTGTTGGACGAAAATTGGCATCGTTAGCGATCGCTGCCAGCATCAATTTCAATTCCAGTTACCGCACCATACAGGGTAAAGCCGCCATAGCAGGGAGATAAAAGCGTTGACCACAATAGGCGATCGCCCATTATGGTAATTTCTGGCTGGTTCATTGAGCAGACACCAGAGGTCAGCCAGTCGCCGAGATGGGGGCTTAATCCTAAAGCATTGCCGACATTTTTAGACAACAAGCCTAAACGATGGTCCGAAGACGAGGTGACGCCGGTGCCCTGTCATCTGGGCCGCTATAGGCGAGATTAAGGGTACATAGCCCTGCTACCTGCTATTTGAAGTTAACAATCCGAGCAAAGCTGTCGGGATCCAAGCTGGCTCCACCCACCAGGGCACCGTCAATCTCTGGCTGAGCCATTAGCTCATCCACATTAGCGGGCTTGACCGAGCCCCCATACTGAATCGTCACATCGGGGTTCTTCAGCAAGCGGCGAATTACCCCAATCACCCGGTTGGCCTCTGCAGACTCGCAGGTGTCTCCCGTACCAATGGCCCAGATCGGCTCGTAGGCAATGATCAGATTGCTTTGGTCGATATCGACCAGGTCTTTTTCAATTTGAGCCGTAATCACCGACTCTGTTTCCCCAGCATCCCGCTGTTGTTTGGTCTCACCGACGCAGAGAATCGGAGTCAACCCATGGGCCTGGGCTGCTTTCAGGCGTAGATTAACGGTTTCGTCGGTTTCTCCAAAGTACTGGCGGCGCTCGCTATGGCCCACCACCACATAGCGCACCCCCAGTTCCTGCAGCATGGGACCCGAGATTTCTCCGGTAAAAGCGCCTTCTGCCTCCCAGTGGAGGTTTTGGGCTCCCATCCTGACCCGAGCGCCGTGCAAGCTTTTGGATAAAGCGCCTAGGGCCGTAAACGGTGCGCACAGCAGCACCTCACGGCTATCGGGAGTTTCGCTCAAAAGTCCTAGGAAGTGCTTCAGAAAATCCAGGGTTTCAGCCTGGGTTTTGTACATCTTCCAGTTGCCAGCAATAACAATTTTCCGCACGGTTCTCTAGGGCTAAACGGTGATTATGGGGATACTGACTAGCCTTGGGCTGGATACCCTATCAAGGACAAGGGTTGACCGTTGGCTCAGCCATGGTTAACGAATTTCATCATTGCATCCTACTAAGAAAGGCACCCCGAATCAAACCCTCCCTAGCAGACCCAACTTAGGGGCACAGTATTCCGGTGCCCCTCGGGGGGGATGCCAACTCCATTAGGGGGGCTATTCTCGCCCTTAGCGATTGGCGGCCGCTTCCCGGGCCGCCGCCGCCTCGTCAGGATGGATGTTTAAACGAGTCAGGTTAATCCGGCCACGGCCATCAATTTCCCGCACCTTGACAATTACGTCATCACCGACGTTGACTTCGTCTTCCACTTTGCCCACGCGATAATCAGCTAACTGGGAAATGTGAATCATCCCTTCCTGGCCAGGCATAAATTCCACAAAGGCCCCAATCGGGATTACCCGGGTGACCTTACCGGCAAATACATCACCGGCAGAAGGTTTGAAGACAATGGCTTCGATCATGGCTTGGGCTTGCTTGGCTTTCTCCCCTTCGATCGCGGAGACCGTAACTGTGCCATCATCGGCAATGTCCACCTTAGCGCCAGTTTGTTCGGTAATCGACTTAATTTTCTTACCACCAGGACCAATCACCATCCCGATCAACTCGGGATTGATCTTGAAACTCATTAGCCTAGGAGCATGGGGAGACAGTTCCGGCCGGGGTTCACCCAGGGTGGCCATCATTTTCTCGAGGATGTGGAGTCGAGCCGGTTTAGCCTGGTGAATTGCATCGGCAATCACCTTCACCGGCAGACCGGTGATTTTCATGTCCATCTGCAGGGCAGTGATGCCAGTATCGGTACCAGCCACCTTAAAATCCATATCTCCTAGAAAGTCTTCGATGCCCTGGATGTCAGTAAGAATCCGAATCTGATCGCCTTCCTTAATCAGCCCCATGGCTGCGCCGCTGACTGGTTTGATGATGGGGACCCCAGCATCCATCAGCGATAAGGTAGAACCGCACACCGACCCCATGGACGTCGAACCATTCGAAGACAGGACTTCGGAGACGACCCGAATCACATAGGGAAAATCTTCTTGGGGAGGCAGGACGGGGACGATTGCCCTCTCGGCCAATGCCCCATGGCCAATTTCCCGGCGACCAGGGGAGCGCATGGGTCGGGTCTCTCCGACGGAATAGGGAGGGAAGTTGTAGTGGTGCAGGTAGCGCTTCTCTTCCTCGGGGTGCAGGTCATCCATCATTTGCGCATCCCCTGGGGTACCCAAAGTCGTGACCGACATTACCTGGGTTAGGCCCCGCTGAAATAAGCCGCTGCCGTGCACACGGCTGGGTAAAAGTCCCACCTTGCAAAAAATCGAGCGGACTTCATCTAGCTTGCGGCCGTCCACGCGCACGTGATCGTCAACAATTTGCCGCCGCATCAGCTTTTTAGTAACTGCTTTGTAGGTATTCCCCAGAGCCTTACCGTTAGCGGCCACGGACAGTTTGACCGGGTGCTCGTCATCTAGGGCCGCAATTGTTTCAGCTAATTCAGCCTTGATCGCATCTAGCTTCTCGTCCCGTTGTGGCTTGGTCAGTTCGAACTGTTTCAAGACCTCTTTAATTGGGTCTGTGGCTTTGTCAGCTACAAAGGTTTCCAGAGTAGGGTCTGTTTCGGGTTCAGGTTCAGTGACTTGTTCAATGCCTAGCTCTTTAATTAAGTCAAGCTGAGCTTTAATCAAATCCTGCACTACCTCATAGCCGAAGTCGATGGCCTCAATCATATCGGCCTCGGGCAGCTGGTTGGCTCCGGCTTCTACCATGATCACCCCATCAGGGGAACCAGCTACTACCAAGTCTAAATCGCCGCTTTCGACTTCTTTGTAGGTGGGGTTAATCACAAAGTCATCACCGACCAAGCCAACCCGCACGGCTGCCATAGGGCCTTTAAAAGGGATGCCCGCTAATAGCACGGCTATCGAAGCGCCAGTGGTGGCTAGGACATCTGGGGGAACCTGTTCATCCATGGCCAAAGTGGTGGCCACAATTTGAATGTCATCCCGTAGCCACTGGGGGAACAGTGGCCGCATGGGGCGATCAATCAGGCGGCAAATTAAAGTGGCCCGCTCGGGAGGACGCCCTTCCCGCCGCAGAAACCCCCCAGGAATACGTCCAGCTGCGTAGAGTCGCTCTTCGTAGTCCACTAACAGGGGCAGAAAGTCGATGCCTTCCCGTCCAGTAGAGCGGGTCGCCGTAACCAATACAGCGGTGTCTCCCGACTGTACCAACACAGCACCTCCTGCTTGGGGGGCGAGTAGGCCGACCTTCAGGTTGATATCTCGACCATCAAAGGATATTGATTTTTCAAGTTCTTGCATTTACAGCTACGTCCTTCTTCTGCTTCTTTCGCTCTTTTACTTCACTTTTGCCTGATCCTAGCACCGATAGCGACAAAGGCTTCTGGTGGGTGTTATCTGGAGCCTAGAAAAAGACTTAAGATTTGCCCTGGGTACCGATCAGCAACACCCATCATAAAAAGAGCAGTCGCCAAGGATCGGCGACTGCCTGTGAGATAAATGACTTGAGTAACTTGGGACTCAAATGACTGGGGCTGGATTAGCTCGGTTAACCATGTACGCCCTGTGTCCAGTGGTAATCAGGCCATCCTAGTAGGCAAATTCGCCTTAGTAGGCTAAGGTTTCTAGGGTTTCTCTGAGATAGCGGCGGACGAGATTATCTAAGGGAGCTGTATCAGCCTCTCCGTCGGGCAGTTCACCCTTCCAGCTTTTGAAGCCAGAGCTACTAGCGATCGCGCATTTCAAGCTATACCAAATGCGTGCATGGTCCGAGAGCTGATTCGCGTTTGCAGAGC
>SLIY01000067.1 GCA_007135385.1 Leptolyngbyaceae cyanobacterium CSSed165cm_216 | reverse complement strand
TAAGCACAGACCAGTTGCCCATCCTCCACCCAGCCTAGGCTGAGGGGAGCACCCCGGTGTAAACACAGGTCCCGAGCCGCGGTGAGGGGGCCGTCTTGGGTGCGGTATAGCACTAACCGCTCATCCAGTAGCCGTACCCCAAGTGGTTTGTCGGCGGTAACCTCTTGGGAAAACGCAACAGGGTACCAAAATGGGGCCAGGGCTTCCCAGTCGGAAGGGCTAAAGGTACAGTCCCGGGGCAAGGTGACAGCAGTCGACATAGGGTGGTCAGGTGTTTTGGGGGATAATGTTAGGCTGCAACGTTGGCCACAACGTTGTGCAGAACTAGGGGCAATACTATGCCCTCCCATTAGCGGCGGACTGTATCGCCAATTACGCCTCAGTTTTGCGGCCCCGTTCAGGAGGCTAAGGGTTCCAGGGAATGGTGGGGCAGAGCCCCTTGGGTCGCTAAGATTTTGCCTAAGCTGACCCCCTCTTCCAATAGACTGATGTGGCCGCTGTAAGGCAGGGTATAGATGCGTGCATTGGGCAGCAGGGTGGCTAGGCGGTGGGCTTCGGCCATGGAGGGGAGCAGGCGATCGCCTTGGGAGGCGACCAGCAAGGTTTGGGCTGTGACTCGGTGCAGTTGCAGGGGCTCTAACCGAAACTGGTGTAGCAGAGATAGCCGCCAGGCCGCACTTTTCTGGGATACAGCACCCATGGCATCGAATAGGGCGGACTGGTGGGGGCGGGAAATCCGGCTCAAGTTGGCGAGCAGGGGGAGGCTGCTGAAGGCGGAGGTTTTGTACAAGGGGGATGCTACCCAGGCTGTGAGGTTGCTTACCCAGTGCAACCAGGGCAAACGGTGAAAGGATGAGGCGGAGTTAATCAAAATTAAGTGGCGAGCCAGGTTAGGGGCTTGGGCCATCATCTGTAAGGCCAGACAGGCCCCGAAGGATTCGCCACAGAGGTAAAGGGGGCGATCGCCCAGCTCTTGGTGAATTAACCGCAGCACCTGAGTCGCTAACCGATCCCAAGGGGAGAGGTCGTCTGCCCCTATGGTCAGGCAGCGAATATCGACGTGGCGCTGTAAGTCGGGCACTTGCCGGGTAAATAACCGACCGCTACCGTCCATGCCAGGTAGATAGACAAACAGGGGTTTGCGGTAATTGGGCGGCACTGGGGCTAATAGTTGGAGGGATGGAGATAGCTGTGACATAGGTGATGACTATCGAGGATAGCGGCTTAACAGCCGTTACCCTGGAGTAGGGTAGCGATTTCATCGTGGCAAGAGGCAGTAATATCGGCCACTAACGAGTTGGCCCCTGGGCGGCGATCGCGCGATCGCAGTCGACTGTCCACCCGTATCGGTCGGCCAATCCGCAACTCCACCTGACGATAGACCACGGCCGGGTGCCACCCAGGTTGCTGAAACAGCGGCTCAGAAGCATCAAACCAACTTAGCCAGCGCAAAGGTACCTCAATGCCGCTGGTTTCTCGCAGAGAGGCGATCGCTACCGGCACAATGGCCAATTCATCCACAGCTGCCCGCAGGGCTAAATGGGCAAACCCCCGGTGAAACCGACTGAGATTATTAGGAGCAGTGCGCTGCACCATCGGCGCTGCCCCTTCCGGGAAAATACCCACCGAACCTCCCTGATTTAAGACGGTCAAGGCTTGACGAAAAAATCGGGTTTGACCACTGCCAGGGGCGTCTAAAGGCAAACAATCCAAAACCTTAATCAGCTCCCGCAGACCAGGCACCTGTCCCATGTAATGGTGGCAGGCAAATCGAACCGGACGATTCACCGCCCGCATCAGCAGGGGAGCATCCATAATGCTGCGATGGTTACTCACGAGCACCAGCGGCAAGTCAGCCGGTAATCGGTCTTGCCCTTGAATGGAAACCCGCACTTGGGAGAAGGCCAATAGCCAGCGGGACCAGTCCAGCGGGGTAGCGGTAGCGGGTAACTGAAGTGGGCCAGAGGTTGGAAGGAGAGGTGGAGCTACAACCATTCAGTACTCAATCAGGTCCCTGAATCAGGCATTACTGCATTAATTAAATATCAACCCAGGGGTGTACGTTATACAACTTAACAAAATTCTAAGAAAACTGCTGCTTCTAAGGCCCTGGATGGTGTTGGGGCCTATTCCTCAAGGCAGGAAGCTATGACTGTAATAGAATTCAGAACTCAGAAGCCAGGAGTCAGAATACAAGAAGGGACTGGATTCTGGCTCCTGGCCTATTCAGCATGTCCCGGCTTAAATTTGACGCCGCAAGTCCGAGCTACGGTACGTTATCATCACCCAGAGTCCTTAGCTCAGGGCATCATTGATATGCTTTACCGCCCCGTCAAAGGATTTGGCTAAGTCATCCCAGGCTGTTTCAAACCCTTGTTGCATCTCTTGCCAGGCTGACTCGCTAGCCTTTTGCAGATTTTCCAGCTTTTGCTGTACGGCGTCCCGCTTTACGCTTAACTCTTCTAACTGGTCGTAGTACTGCACCGTGGCTTCAGCTTGGGATTGCTTTACCTTGGCCTTGTATTCTTCAATCTGAGCGTTGAGTTTAGTGAGTTGTGCCTCTACCTTTTGTTGATAGACTTGGCGATCGACTTGTTGAGATTCCATGGTGATAGTTAGCTCCCTTGGTTTTTTCACCTTAGTTTCCCATGTCCCTATCCCCCTGTCCTCTACAGAGGGGATGGTGTTTAGCCCTACTCTTCTCTGCCCCTAGATAGAGGGCTAAGAGGATAGAGGGTTAAGAATGGGGCTCTCCAAATAGCACTAAGGAACAGGTGGCTTCGTCAATCACTTTGTGGGTTACATCACTCACGGCTAAGCCCCCGGCTGTCCGCCGTCGCATAGACCGCAGCACCACCATGTCGTGGGTTTGGGCCACATCTAAAATGACCTCAGCAGGGTTGTCGTGGCAGACGGTACGCAAATCCCAGGTGGTCTGGGGACCATTGGCCATGACCTTGGCGAGGGCGGCTTCAAAGGCTTGAATTTGGTCAGTCGGGGTGTGGCGATCGCTCACATGCAGCAGTGTGACAGAGGCATTGTGGGTATCGGCAAAGATCTGGGCAAAGCTGGCGGTGCGTACCGCCTGGGGGCTGACATTTTTCATTGGCACCAAAATGCGGTGGATATCGATCGGTTCCGCCAGCAATCGAGCGACCGCCACCGGGCAGTGGCTCGACCAAAACACATCGTCAATCAGGGTGCCAAATAGCTTGGCCCGAAACCCCTGGCGACTCCAGCCCATTAAAATTAGGCTGGCATTTTGTTCTCGGGCCGTGCGGGTAATGCCTTCTGAAACATCGTCATCCACCCGTAGCACTGGGAACGCCTGGGCGTTAAACTCTTGGCTCAGGGCTTCGGCCTTTTGTAAGAGCTTGCGACTCTGGGCTAGGGAACTGACTAAATTGAGATCATCCATATGCACCTGAGCCCGGGTGACCGTCACCGGAATTATGTGCCCCCCCTCGTGGTTAGCCAGTAGGGCCGCCATTTCAATCAAATAGCGCTGGGTGATGGGGTTATAAATGGGCACCACGACCGTAAAAGGGCCAGCGCTAGTCGTGTCGTCTGGGATGATGGCCGTCTCGCCATAGTCAAACCACAGGGAGGTTTGATCGGGCTTAGTGAACTTTGGCGTCACGAGGCGGCCGGCAAACCGGGACGTCAGTAGCGGTCCCAGCACTGAAGTGATCAACATCATCACGATCACAGCATTAAATTCCAGGGCCGAAATAATTCCCTGCTGTAGGCCCACCAGGGCTGCCGCCAAGGTCGCTGCCACCTGGGGGAGAGACAACGACCACATGGTGAGGGTTTGGTTCCAACCATAACCAAAGAAAGGTTTGACCACCAGGACCGCCAAGAACTTACTACCCACCAATACCAGCACCAGGGCTACCGTAAAAGCCAAATTGGTGGTTAGCGATTCCATAAGAATCTGCACATCTAGCAACAGCCCCATGCAGATAAAGAAGAAGGGAATGAACAGCACCCCCCCCACAAATTCCACCTTTTCCTTCACCGGACCATTGCCCACCACATCGTTAACGGCAAGCCCGGCCAAAAAGGCCCCGACGATTTTGTCCACGTTGATCAGCTGAGACCCCACCGCCGCTAGAAACACAGCAGCCAGCACAAACAAAAATTGATTACCTTCCTTGCCGCCATTTTGACGAAAGTATTGCTTGCCCACCCAGTCTAGGCCCACGAGCACCGCTATCGAAAACAGCCCTAGCATCAGCAGTTGACTAACCACCATTTGGGCAGAAAAATCTCCGGCATCGGCAGCTATGCACATGGCCAGTACCAGCAACGCGCCAATGTCAGTAAAAATGGTGGCCCCTACGGTGGCGGTCACCGATTCTTCTTTGGTGACCCCCAGGCGCATCACAATCGGATAGGCCAGCAGGGTGTGGGATGCCAGCAGCGACCCCACCAGCACCGCCGCCACCCAGTCAAAGCCAAAGGCTCGACTCAGTAACAGACCTCCTGTTAGGGGTATAGCAAAGGTGGCTAACCCAAAGCCCAACGAGCGATTGCGGGTCTTCTTGAAGTCTCGTAGGTCAATTTCAAGACCCGCCACAAACATTAAGTAGATTTTACCCACGTCTGACAGCAGGGTTTCCACATCTCCGGCTGGATCAAGCAGGCCAGTCACACTCGGACCTAGCAACACCCCAGCTGCCAACAAACCCACCAAGCCTGGTACTCGCAACCGCTCAAAAATGGGGGGAATAGTCAGCGTTACCAGCAGCAACACCGTGAACGCCATGATCGGGCTATCTGGCACAAAGCTGAGCAGTCCGTTCAAGACATCGCCTCCTTAGCGGTTGACATACCCATATCCCAGCATGACAAAAAAGTGGGCGAGACTAAGCTCACCCACAACATACAGGAGATTACGAGGAGATTACGACTACAGCCAAAAGCTTTAGGAATGACTCATCCGTTGGTTAAGCCGTGACCTGCAATCCGGGCGATCGCCAGGATAGGGCCTGAATTAACATTGGGATTTGTCAATTCAACATAAGCTTTTGATACAGTCTTTTCTATGCACTATTTGACCAGATCCTGGCTAGTTTGGCAACCCTCTGTCCCAGGAAGGTAGAGCAGGCCAGATCGATCACCCAGACTGAGCATTTATTCGCGGCCTTACCTCTTCGGCTAAATCTCCCTCCCGGACGTCCGCGGCAAGCGGCAAGGCACCGCCCATGGTACTGGCTGGCAGAAATATGATCACTTTTGCTGAGGGTGTCAGGTGCTAGGTGTCAGGTATCAGGAATGATTCACCGACTTATGCCGCAGAGCACTGGTAGTCTGTCAAGCCAGAAGTGACAGGTCAACCGGGTCTGCGGTTCAGGGTCTACGGTTCAGGGTCTACGGCTCGCCTTAAACCGCATACCGTAAACCGTGAACCCTAAGTCACATCTCCCGTCATTATTTTTTTGACTGACCACTAGTCCTGATGGGTCTTTACCAGGGCCTGAAAATCCTCTAACGCCTGCCGGTGACGATCGCCTGCCACCCAGCTAAAGTCATTGTGCCCAGCCGCTTCTACCCAGAGCGATAGCGTTGGTCCCGGGGCCGCTGCGTACAGGGTTTGTCCGTGGTTAAAGGGAATCACCCGATCGGCTTTGCCGTGCATCACCAGTACCGGCACCGGCACCGCTTGCAGATTGTCTAGGATGGGAAACTTGTCGAAGGGCAGCAGAGGAAAGGGGAACACCACCCGAAACGCCGAGGTAAAGGCACTCTCTAAAATCAGTCCTGCCACTGGCTGGTGCGCCGCCAGGTACGTGGACGGCCCAGCCCCGACGGAGCGACCGTAGGGCATAATTTGCTCGGCAGGGGTGTCAAGCTGCTGGATCATATAGTGGTAGGCCGCTGCAATATCTTCGTAGCTGTTCTCTTCACTGGGCCGACCGTCGCTGGTGCCATAGCCCCGATAGTCGTAGGCGAACACGCTAAAGCCCCAACTGTGCAGGCGATCGAGAGCCGGTCGAATATCGCCCAGATCCTCCGCATTGCCGTGACTGTAGAGCAGGGTGTAGGTGGCCTCGGGGTTGGGCAGATGTAGGGCCGAGATTTGCTCGGTGTCGGTGACAGCAATTTTGAGGATATCTTCTGTGTCTTGATAGCTAGCTGGTCGGGGCAAAAAGATCATGCTGTCAGCCCGAAAGTAGACAATCAGGGCAAAGACAACGTAACCCAGGAGCAGCGATCGCAGCAGCCGTTTCCAAACCATGGTTAAGGTAGTATTTCCCATTGGGGTTAAATTCAAAACCAGTATGCCAAGATCCCAGAGCTCTTGCGCCCGTTGGCCAAGAATGGATTCTGGGCAGCGTCGCTGGGCGACTGGCATGATTCCGGTTTTCCAATGTCGCTATAGCTTGTACGCGCCGTTGCCAAGCCCTAGAAGACACAGTGCCATAATATTTGCAGGTATAGCGAGTTACAACCAGGGGAGCCATCAAAGCTATGGGTACCATCAACGGTGATGGCTTCGCTTCCTAGTTGATATCCCCTAAATGACAGAGGATAGGGAATGTTTGATTTGCAAACGGTCATGCTGGCCTTTATTCAGCTAGCGATTTTGTTGCTGCTGGGTCGCTACCTGAAGCGCAAAACGCCCGTATTCCAGCGTTTGCATCTACCGGAGTCGGTATTAGGGGGGCTGCTAGGATTGGCGTTGGGGCCGCAGGTGCTGGGGGCACTGATCACAGCGACGGCTGGCCCGCAATCGGCGCTGGCGGAGGGGCTGTTTTCGGAGGCGGTGTTGACAGTGTGGTCGCAGGCACCGGGGGTGTTTATCAACATTGTGTTTGCCTGTTTGTTATTGGGGGAAACAATCCCGGCACCAAAAACGATCTGGCGGCTGGCGGCGCCCCAGGTATTTTTTTCATTTACCTTCGGGCTGGGGCAGTATGTGGTGGGTTCCCTGGCGACGTTACTGATTTTGACGCCGCTGTTGGGGGCTAACCCCATCGTGGGCAGTCTGATTGAACTGAGTTTTGCCGGTGGGCATGGCACAGCCGGGGGCATGGTGGAGGTGTTTGATCAGTTGGGCTTTCCGGAAGGTAGCGATCTGGCGTTGGCGCTGGCAACAGTGAGTTTAATCTCAGCGATTGTGCTGGGAACGGTGTTGGCGGACCGAGGACGACGGTTGGGGCAGGTGGCCACGGTTGTGCCTAATGTCAGCGAACCGGCGGCTGTGCCGGCGCTACATCCGGAGGCGGAGACGCCAGCACAACAGCGCCGGCGGCAGCAATTGCTCGCCAGTATGTTGATGGATCCTCTGTCGCTGAATGTCAGTATTGTGGCGATCGCGATCGGGATTGGGTGGGTGCTGCTGCAAGGGCTGCAAAGCATCGAAGCGCTGACTTGGGGGCAGCAGGGGTTAACGGTTTTTCAGTTCGTGCCGTTGTTTCCGCTGGCGTTGGTGGGGGGCATCATCACTCAGGTCTGGCTGGAGCGTACTCACCGCACGGCGTTGGTGGTGCGCTCGCTGATGCAAAACATTGCTGGGGTGGCACTGGATGTGGTGGTGATTGCGGCGGTGGCGACGATGTCATTGGCGGCGGTGGGCGATAACCTGGCAGTGTTTTTGATTTTGGCGGGGTTAGGCATTGCCTGGGGGGTGTTTATCTTTTTGTGGTGGGCACCCAAGATCTTTCCTGACTTTTGGTTTGAGAAGGGCCTTGCCGACTTTGGTCAGGGCATGGGGGTGACGTCAACGGGGATTTTGCTGCTGCGCATGGTTGATTCCCAGAATCGCACTGGGGCGTTTGAGAGTTTTGCCTACAAGCAAATTTTCTTTGAGCCGGTGTTGGGGGGCGGCCTGTTGACTGCAACCTCGCCGGTGCTGATTGCCCAATGGGGCTTGAGACCGTTTGCTGCGATCACAACCGGTTTGCTGCTGTTATGTTTCGGCTTCAGTCTGGCGTTCATGCACCGGCAGGCGGCCTCCAGACGCTAGAGTTGGCCAAAGGCTAGACCAGGGTGCTTGCCGGTTGCCACGCTGGTAACTTGGGTTCTGCTGACGTGCCCCTTAACCCAGGAGATATCAAAGCTTTTCGGCGTTCTGTCAGTCAACCAGGGGAATAGCTTCTGTGTATTGCTCTGGCTTTTGATCGGTGCTTATAACAAATCCTAGTTGTATACCCCCGAATCAAACCCTATACCGCTCAGGCTGAGCTTGTCGTTTCGCAAGCGACATGAAACCCAACGCAATACTGTTCGGATAAACAGAATTTCAGTATATTTGCACTGTTCTGACAGAGCAGGTGTATGGTGCAACTCAAGGAATTTACGTGGGTACAACCGAGTTTGGGACCCCGAGAGTTATT
>SLIY01000301.1 GCA_007135385.1 Leptolyngbyaceae cyanobacterium CSSed165cm_216 | reverse complement strand
TACTGCGGTTTCTGTGCAGACGTACAAAACAATCAACTCAGTTAGTTAGAAGCCCACGCCAGATACATGCGACAACGCATCGGCACAGACTGACCGATAAACCCACAGGATTAAAATTATAGCTGATGAAATGGCGTTGGTGAATAGTTGGGACAACTATCTGCGGAGAAGCTAAGGCTTGTCAGCCGCCGAGAACGCAGTCAGAGGTAAGTCATGCCAGCCCTTCACCATCGTCGAAACACTCAGGGTTAAGATCTGAAAACGGAAACGGCATAAGCAGGGGATGTGTCTGGATCAGCTTGTTCAGACGTTGTCCCATTGGCTTGGTCTTGGAGCAGACTGAGGGCGTCGGTGAAATCGCGGATACCTTGAAACTGCCGGTAAACCGAGGCAAACCTAACAAAGGCAACTTCATTAATGGTTTGCAGCTTAGCTAGTACCATTTCACCAATTTCAGCGCTATTAACTTCCCGACTGGCCCGTTGTTGAAGCTCCGCTTCAATATCGTCAACTACCGTTTCAATGGTTTGAGGGGTGACAGGGGTTTTTTCGCAAGCACGGACAATCCCCCGCAGCACTTTCGACCGCTCAAAGAGTTCGTGGTCGCTATTGCGTTTAATCACTGTGATCGGCACGTACTCGATGCGTTCATAAGTGGTGAACCGTCGTTCGCACCGTAAACACTCTCGCCGCCGCCGAATACTACGTCCAGCTTCTGCTGAGCGAGATTCTAGGACGCGGTTATTGGGATGTTGGCAAAACGGACAATGCATGGGTTTGCTCCCGGGGGACGGAAGATGCGAACGACGGACCCTCTGTCAGAAATTTAGGGTAACAACGACAGAAGCAAGCCCTCTTAAAAAGAAAACTTGCCTCTATATTAATTAAATTGTGCAAAAAGCAACTAAATTAATTACCCACCTCAGCAAAATTCTGACATAAATTAGACCGGTCAGTGGGAATTTTCAGCTTAGTCCTTCGAAATGCGGGGAGGCTCACGAAAGGCGATCGCGAAAAAGAGCGTACCGATAACGCAAGCAAAAATGAAGATGTAAGCGACAGCTTCCATAGTGAAAAGGCTCCTACCTAACTAGCTATCTTTAGTTTACAAGGATTTCAGATGTAATGTGCCCGACAGATGGGCGGATAGGCTCAACGGTCGGGCACATTGACTAAACAGGCGTCAAAGTTAAACTGTTTCTTCCTGACGCGTAGAGGTATCCCCTACCTTGGCAAAGAAGCCCCATTCCACCTGTTCAGCAGACAGATCGGGATCAATACCCGCAAACACATCTCGGAACAAGGTACGAGCACCGTGCCAGATATGACCAAAGAAGAACAACAGCGCAAACACAGCATGACCAAAGGTAAACCAGCCACGGGTGCTGGTGCGGAACACACCATCTGACCCTAGGGTTTCCAAGTCAAACTCAAAGGGCTCACCCAATTGAGCTTTACGGGCATAACGCTTTAACAGGGCTGGTTCAGTAATGGTCTGACCATTCAACTCACCCCCGTAGAAGGTAGCCGTGACACCGGTCTGCTCAAAGCTATACTTCGATTCGGCCCGTCGGAAAGGGATATCAGCTCGGATAATACCGTCTTCATCCACCAGCACAACTGGGAAAGTCTCGAAGAAGCTGGGCAAACGACGCACGGACAGAACTCGCCCTTCACCGTCTTTGAAGACGGGGTGACCCAGCCAACCCTGGGCTAAGCCATCGCCTTGGTTCATCGGGCCAACTCGGAATAAGCCCCCCTTAGCAGGGCTGTTACCCACATAGTCGTAGAACGCCAACTTTTCAGGAACCGTGGAGTAAGCCTCAGCTAATGTGGCCCCGGCACTTACTTCAGACTGGACTCGCCGTTGAATTTCCTGCTGAAAATAACTGCTATCCCATTGGTAGCGGGTAGGACCAAACAATTCGATGGGGGTGGCGGCACTGCCGTACCACATGGTACCTGCGACCACGAAGGCCGCAAAGAAAACAGCGGCAATACTGCTGGACAACACCGTTTCAATATTACCCATGCGCAGCGCTTTATATAGTCGCTGCGGTGGACGTACCGTCAGGTGGAATAGCCCGGCAATGATACCGACAATACCAGCCGCAATATGGTGAGCGACAATCCCCCCTGGATTGAAGGGGTTAAACCCAGCCGCCCCCCACTCTGGGGCCACACCCTGCACATGGCCGGTGATACCGTAAGGGTCTGACACCCACATCCCAGGGCCCCAGAGCCCCGTTAGGTGGAAAGCTCCAAATCCAAAGCACAGTAGCCCGGACAGGAACAGGTGAATACCAAACATTTTGGGCAAGTCTAAGGCGGGCTCTCCAGTACGAGGGTCCCGGAATAGATCGAGATCCCAGAAAACCCAGTGCCAGCAGGCGGCCAAGAACAGCAGACCGGCCAACACAATGTGGGCAGCCGCGACGCCTTCAAAGGACCAAAAGCCAGGGTTGACAGCAGTTTCGCCAGTCACACTCCAACCACCCCAAGATTGAGTAACGCCTAGGCGCGCCATGAAAGGCAGCACAAACATCCCCTGCCGCCACATGGGATTCAGCACGGGATCGCTTGGATCAAAGGTGGCTAGTTCAAACAGGGCCATAGAGCCAGCCCAGCCAGCCACTAAGGCTGTATGCATTAGGTGTACAGAAATCAGTCGACCGGGATCGTTAATGACGACCGTATGTACCCGATACCAGGGTAGTCCCATTGACTACTCTCCTCCTCTAGGTAAAACAATGTTGTTTTGGAATTGTCTTAAGAATGCCAGATACTAATAAGCCTATCAGATTGGGCTCACAGAATCCCCTATCCCATCTCCATCCTCCGGGATCGTTTGGCAATTGCCACGGCCATTGATGGATAAGAATTCATTTGGTACAGATCAGATGTAACAATGAAATTACTTAACGAAGTGTAACTAGTTGAAATCCCGCTCGCAAGCTAATGGCTTGATTCTGGCTAGATTTCAGCTGGAATCAGTTCCCAGGGATACCCACGTTGGCCGCGAAACGCCCGAATTATCAGTCATTATTGACGCCGCAAGCAAAGGAGATAGGTCTATGGCAACTGTTAAGTTTCTTAACGAAGACATTCAGATTACGATGCCAGATGGGGCCAACCTGCGCTTTAAGGCGTTGGAAAATCGTATTGACCTGTATACCTTCAGCGGCAAGCTGATGAACTGCGGAGGCTATGGTCAGTGCGGCACCTGTGTGGTGGATGTGGTAGATGGTCATGAGCACCTGTCTCCCCGCACTGCTGTAGAAGATCGTAAGCTGAAAAAATGGCCGGAAACTTGCCGACTAGCTTGTCAAACAACGGTTCATGGACCAGTGACGATCGCCACTAAGCCCAAGAAATCAGGTCGCTCATCCTCCCAGCAGTCGAAAACCGCTTAACCGATGCGGGGATACCCACAACAGAACCGAGTCGACGGGCCATGGCTGTCAGGCCAATTCTGCCTCTTCCCAAGTTTCCATCACCCAGGAGGAAAGTCAGGTGGTATTCTAAAAACGTTAGGTTACAACCTGATTGACTGCTATTTGATTGAGAGTAAGCGAGTAGAGGCAAGCACCGATGGAAGTGAATAAACTTGGGTTTGTAGCTAGCATTCTGTTTGTGCTGGTTCCCACCGTGTTCCTGTTGATTCTGTACATCCAAACCTCTAGTAAGCAAACTGGTTCCTAGGCCCGTTATGGTCAGTTAGGTCATTGGTATGTCGCTCAGATGTAGCTGGTCAGCTTTGGCAGGCCAACTTTGATGGGCTAGCTTTGGCGAATGGACTTTGACCTTGGAGGGTACATTTCTGCACAAGGGCAAAGGTTACAGAGCTAAGGGCTGTAAGAACTGGAAACTGTTTGGCGATAGTGACTAAGGCTGTTCTCAGCTAACAGTCAGCATAATGCTCGGTATGGGTTCGGTATGGGTATTGTGCCCGGAGATATTGCTTTTACTGAACAGGGAGGATGACCGAGGGCAAGGATGGCCCTTGGGAGAAGCAGTCCTTGTCAATAGTCCGGACATTTTTCTGGGCAAGCGCTGGAACCATTGATTTTTCGTTGATCACGTCACTGTGTAAGAGGTCTGAAAGTAAAAGGTCTGAAACCCTGATTCTACCGTTGGTGATCAAAAGCTGTCCGGAGTGTTGCTTTGTGAAAGATGCTCTTTGTGAAAAATCTCAAGGCGCTGGTGTTCTATCAGCGCTTTTTTTCAGGGCATACCCCTGATGGCCCTAGGGCTGATTTTATCGGACCATCCAGGGGCTAGACTGCATGCATAATAATGAGCCTGGTGGATATCGGGTTGGGGTCAAGCCTATGACGTATTGTCTCGGGGTTTTAGTCAAAGAAGGTCTGGTGTTGGCGGCTGATTCGCGCACCAATGCCGGGGTTGACTATATCTCTTCTTATCGCAAAATGTTTGATTTATCTCGGCCTGGGGACCGGGTGATTTTACTCTGCACCTCTGGAAACCTATCGGTGACCCAAGCCGTTGTGCATAACCTAACGGAAGATATTAAGCGCGATCGCCCGGATAATCTACATACCTTGCCCACGCTATACGATATGGCTCGACATATTGGCGAGCACATTCGCCACATGCAAGAGACCGATCGCCCCTGGTTGGAGAAGGATCGGGTCGATTTTCAATGTAGTTTTTTGCTAGCGGGACAAGTGCAAGGGGAGGTCCCAGGACTGTATTTAATCTACAGTCAGGGCAACTGCATTCAGGCCACCCCAGAGACTCCTTTTTTACAAATTGGTGAAACAAAGTATGGCAAACCCATTTTGGATCGCACCCTAACATTCGATTCGCCGCTGGACGCGGTCGCCAAATGTTCATTGCTGTCCATTGACTCCACCATGCGCTCGAACCTGTCGGTGGGGCCACCGGTACATATGGCCATGTACAAGGCCGATACCTTTGAAGTTCGCCATCGAGCCCAATTTCAGGCGGGTGATCCCTACTTAATCAAGATGCGTAAGCATTGGGAGGTGGCATTACGGGAGGCCTCTAACAATATGCCTGATATCTCCTGGAACCAGGGCGATATTGCGCCTACGTTGGGCATTCCGGAGCTGGAAACCCTATAGATAGTGGATCATCGCTGTGTATTAACTGTCTGGCAGTGGTTTGGTACAGCTGAATCTGGGGATGTGTGGTTAAAGCTGAGGTCTGCACGGCGATCGCAGCGATGTACTCAGGGCTGGGTTGCCATTGGTAAATGTGCCAGCCCTGATCATGCAGTGGTTCAGGGGTGATAGGGGCCGGTTGAAGGGCGATCGCGCCGGGGGGAATAGCTAGCTCAACAGAGGTCATAGACGCGGTCAAGCCTAACCCTAGAGCCTTCAGATAGGCTTCTTTGCCAGTCCAGTATTGTAAGAATCGGAGATTCGCCTGAGTTGGTTCAAGTCCTTGCACTGTAGCTGTTTCGGCAGGGGTCAAACAGCGTTGACACAGACTAGGCAACTGCGACAGGAGTCGGATCAGCTCGATATCAACTCCAATAGATCGTCCCTGACAGAGGGCAATGACGACCCAGTCACCAGAGTGGGACAGGTTGAACTCTAGGGAGCACCACGGCGAGTCGTTCTGGTGCTGGGCCGTAGGATGTTTAAGCTTAAGGGCAGGTTTCCCCTGGGGACCATAGGTGAAATCGAGTACTTTGGGAGGCTGTTGCAGGTATCCTCCTAAGACGTGACGCAACGCCCCTCGACTGACGAGGAACGCTTGGCGACCAGCGGGACGACTGAGCCGTTGCAGTTTGCCCCGCTCTGAAGCGGATAAACACTTCGCTAAAGCCTCAAGATCAGCGCTAGAGACCTCTGTTAACGAGATTATCCACACGTGGACAACACCGCCCAAGTCCGAAATTGGGCTTACAGAGGTGTCGGTGGAGCCGAACTGAGCCATACCCCAAATTTAAGCTATTTGGGGCCAAAAGGATAGCCACACCTATCCGCCTCTGCCAGGTAGAGGACAGTGGCTTCGCCGGTACCGCATGTCGGATCAATCATGACTAAAAAATCCTGTCAATTCGTTTAGTTCGTTTAGTTAGAGGGTTCCAATTAAATACTTATTCAGAATCTCGCCGCGACCGGCTCAACTGAGCGAGTTTGCGGCCTGAACATGGATGTTTTTTGAGTTGGGATACGCTTAGAGGGTTGCTTATTCGAATTTAGGATGAATTGATCGCAGCTATGAATATTGTCGAGCCGAGTGGGCATGCTTGAATCACCGTCAGCCGTCAGCACAGCATAGGCTGGGGCAAGGAGGGCACTCGCTGGCCGCAAAGGCATTAGGCGGCCCTAATGCCTTTGATCCTGTAAGTACTGTGATGGAATTGTTCATGGGTATGCCGCCTCAGAAGCCAGCGTACAATCACTCGACGCCATCAGATGTCCACCAACCTCAGACCAGGATATGCATTTTAGGCGGTGGCTTTGGCGGACTCTACTGTGCCCTGGCCTTGCATCGGTATCTAAAGCGTTGGCCTCAGCCGGTTCAGGTCACCCTGGTGGAGCCCCGCGATCGGTTTACGTTTACCCCCCTGCTCTATGAGCTGCTCACCGATGAGCTCAAACCCTGGGAAATTGCCCCGTCCTACCAGCGGCTGCTGGGGCACACCTCGATCCAACTACGGCAAGCTACGGTGAATACCCTTGACCTGCCTAACCGTCTGGTCAAGCTACACCAGGGAGACGCCCTCCCCTATGACTACTTAGTGGTGGCGATGGGAAGTCAGATACGCCCTCCAGCAGCCGTTGGTCACCAGGGCCAGGCCCTCCCCTTTGCCAGCCTAGAAGATGTTTGGCGGTTAGAGCAGCGACTGGCCGATTTAGACCAAGCTGCCGCCGCAGAACCGGTCCAGGTGGTGGTGGCTGGGGCAGGACCGAGCGGCGTGGAATTGGCCTGCAAATTAGCGGATCGACTGGGGACCAAAGGACAGGTGACCATTTTGGACCGGCGGGGAAAAATTCTACGGCCCTATCCAGAACCCCTGCGCCAGGCTGCGGCCAAAGCCCTGAGGCAACGGGGGGTTAACTTGTATTTAGAGGCTGCCATTCAGACTGTAGATGCCGCCACTGTCACCTATCAGTATCAGGGCCAAACCTATCAGCAACCTGCCGATCTGGTGGTGTGGACCGTGGGGACCGTGCCTCGCTCTTGGCCTGGTCTCGATCCGCTAAAGCTATCCCCCTGGGGACAGTGCTTAGTCCGTCCCACCCTCCAGATCCCCCAGGATGACCGAGTATTTGTGCTGGGGGATATGGCCGCAATGCCAACCATAACTCGCGATCGCCGACCAGGGTCAAGCGCCCCCATGACAGCCCAAGCTGCCTACCAGGCCGCTCCTGTGGTGGCCCACAATATTTGGGCGTTGTTGGCGCATCGGCCATTGCAATCCTTTGGGTATGTCCATCTGGGGGATATGCTCACCCTAGGGCGAAACAATGCCGTGGTGTGTGGCTTTGGCCTATGTATTACCGGTAGACTGGGCGCTGTTTCCCGTCGCTGGGCCTACTGGCTGCGGTTACCTACCGCCCATCACCGTTGGCGGGTGCTGCGCCATTGGCTTACTTCAATTTTTATAACGTCTTAGGGGGTCCCCGATAGGGTTGTCTCTGACCGGTGCATCCTAATCGATGGGGATGACTATACCTTGGCCATTTCCCCTGCTGTTAGCCCTAATATTGCTATGAATGACTTCTTTAAAGGTTTTGAGCAACTGTTGGAACTGGCCAAGACCCTGGAAGAAAAAGCCGACAACGGCGAGTTGAAAACAAACGTTCAGATTAACGCCCGGGGGCTCAGCAGCATTCCCCGCCAGGGCAATATCCCCGATGTAGGGGTCAGCAAAGTGGGCCGTAATTCCGGTGCCCCTTCCCCCGATGATGATGTCATTATCACCCCACCCCCCACCGCCTCCACCTCCCCTACCTCCCCATCTAGTCCTCCGCCCGCCCCCACCATCCAAGACGTCGGTGGCCTTTCTGATACCCTCCAGGAGTTACGCGAGCTGGTGGAAATTCCCCTCAAACGTCCAGATGTGCTAGCCAAGCTGGGGTTAGAGCCGACCCGGGGGGTATTGCTAGTGGGGCCGCCCGGGACCGGCAAAACCCTGACAGCCCGATCCCTGGCAGAGGATCTCGGGGTAAACTACATCGCCATTGTTGGCCCTGAGGTGATGGGTAAATATTACGGGGAAGCTGAGGCGCGCCTGCGAGCCATTTTCGACAAGGCTAAAAAGGCGGCTCCCTGTCTGGTGTTCATTGATGAAATCGATAGTCTCGCCCCCGATCGCAGCAAAGTGGAAGGGGAAGTGGAGAAACGCC
>SLIY01000230.1 GCA_007135385.1 Leptolyngbyaceae cyanobacterium CSSed165cm_216 | reverse complement strand
TAGCCACGACAGTGATCCTAACCCCTCGACCTGATTAACGCTGGGTCCAGGCTTCATCCGCACAGCAGAGCCACAAAAAAGCTACAGTGAAAGAAAATTGGTGTCTCACGATCTTCTAGAGCATCAGTACAGTATGTCAAGATCCCAAGGTTCTCGGGCTGACTGGCTATGAATGTTGGGGCACCCCAGGGCAGAACCCTGGGATCTGTACTGGGGTTCTAGAGGCTAAAGATCACCAAACTGACTGAATATTTGGACCCATTAGATTAGGTAAATTAGCTTATGGCTAGCAAAGAGCAGATTAAACAGCACATTGCACTGACTAGCAAAATTAAGTTCGATATCATCCCCTATCCCAAAGGAAATGATGCCCGCAAAATGCGGATTATGGAGCATGTCAAAAAAAGTAAGGGATAAACTGTAGGCCACCCACCCACCCAGCCTAGCTAGGTGGTGAGTCTAGCCGTGGTTACGGGGGCTGCCGACCTGGTCAAGCCGACCTGGTCAAAATGTCCTGATTGGTTTTCCTGTGCTGGCTTACAGGTAACCCATCGGATTCACTGGATTACCGTTTTGGCGTACCTCAAAATGTAGGTGGGGGCCGGTGGAGAGGCCAGTAGAGCCAACCGCTGCGATCGCCTCCCCCTGCTTTACCGACTGCCCCTCTCTGACAAACAGACGACTGGCATGGGCATAGAGAGTAGATAGCCCACCACCATGGTCCACAATCACTGTCTGCCCATAGCCGCCATACCAACCTGAAAAAATCACCCGGCCTGAATCGGCGGCTCGAATGGTGGTGCCATGGCTGGCAGCGAAATCGACACCACTGTGGAAGCGGCTGTAGCCCAAAATTGGATGTATCCGATTGCCAAAGCCACTGGAAATCCGGGCATTGGTAGGGATTACAAAGCGGCCTGTCCCACGCACAACCCCAGTCTGGGCAGCCACCTTCTGCCGAATCAATGCCGCAATTTGCTCAGAATCGCGGGCGAGCTGGTTTTCGGCCGCTTCCAGCGCCCCCCGTCGATCTTGCAAACGACTAATTAACTGTTTTTCTTCAGCCGCTTCAGCTTCATACTGTTGCTTTTGAGAGAGCAACTGCTGCCGTAGCAACGCCACCTGGTTACGCTGCTCCTCCACAGCAGCCTTTTGTTGTTGAATCGCCTCAGCTTGAACCCTCAGTTCTTCTAGCACCTGGCGGTCCGCGGCGTAAACTCGCTTGAGTTGATATTGGCGGTCTAAAAACTGATTAAAGTTCTGGCTTTGCAAGAGTACTGCCCAGCCTTCGCTACCCTGCTGACGCTGCAAAAATTGTAATCGGGCCACGGTACCGGTGCGCACGTCTTCATAGTTTTTTTCGGCGGCTTCCAACTCCTGTTGCAATTGCTCTAGAGCTGTCATCGCCTGTTCTAAGCGATATTCCGTGTCAGCAATCTGGTTGGCGGTATAGACAATATTGTGCTCTAGACTTTCCAGGGTAGATTCTGAGTCCGCCTGGCGGTTTTGTAGCTCAGTTTGCTGTTGTTGAAGTTGACGCCGTTGCTCGTCCAGGGTTTGTTGCTGCTGTTGTAAGTCCTCAATCGATTCAGCCACCAGCATCGGCTGAGTTGAATGTGGGGCCTGAGCCAGAGCCTGTATTGCCCCCACCCCAATCAGCAGCATGACCAAAACCCCCCCCACCAGCCATTTGACTTGCCTTTGATGGGGCCAAAGGCCATGCCTCTGGTCACGTTTCAACCCTAGATGCTGATGTGTGGTCACACTCTCTATCCTGCTGTTTAAGGGTCATCGCTGCTGTTAGACCAGCGTCAACACGTTACCCGACCAGGCCAAGTCCTTAAAGACCAAGCACTTAAAGACTGAGGGCAATGGCCCCCAGGCCAAAGGCTAGGATAGCTGCCCCAGCTAGCCGATTTAACCAGACCAGGCGAGTTGGTGTCAGCCTTTGTCTAAAAACCGTTACACCCCAACTCAGACACACCCACCACAGGGCCGAGCCTAAAAAGACCCCGACAACCAGAACCATAGACGCTCCCCAGGGGCGATCGCCCCTGGGGAGGCCCAGCCCGACAAACATTGCGATGAATGACAGGATAGTGGTGGGATTGGCTAGCGTCAACACCAGGGAGCGGCGAATGCATAAGAGTCCGATGGGGCCAACCGGCACTCGCTTTGGTGTGACGGCACCGCACTTTCAGCAAATAGTCGTCGTCGCCCGTAATATGTCATTTTAAGGATGACGCTTTGCTGCAGTTGGAGAGTTAACTATGGTTTCTACAATTCGAGGCTGGTTGCAGCCCATCGCTGACTGGTTCGCCAGCTTTGGCACCCCAGAACCGATCGTGCACTGGGGACACCCTTTGATGATGGGGATTGTGGTGTTTGTTATGGGCACCTTCACCGCCTGGGCTGGCTGGCGGGGCCGCATTGGCGATGATGTCCAAAAAAAGGCCGAAGTGCGCCATATGCACAAACGATTGGCCCTATGGATGTTTACCTTTATTACCCTGGGCTATACCGGTGGGGTGCTGTCCCTAGTGATGCAAGGACAACCCATCTTTGAGAGTCCCCACTTCTGGACCGGTACCCTGGTGATTGGCCTGTTGGGGTTAAATGGTGCCATTTCCATGAGCAAATTTGGGGGCGGCAAAGCATCACTGCGAACCGCCCACGCCTATCTGGGCACAGTCGCCTTAGGCGTCATGTTTGTCCATGCCTTTTTGGGCCTGCGGCTAGGGTTGGCGATTTAGTCGACCAACCATGTCTGACACCCAACACCCCCAATTTACGGAATTGCCGTTGCTTCCAGTAATTGCTTGATCAAGAGTTGTGGGCGACTGTTGCCTGCCGGGATTAACCGGTGAGTCAGTACCGGTAACGTCAGGGTTTTGACATCGTCAGGGATGGCATAGTCGCGCCCTTCCAGATAGGCCAGGGCCTGTACTGCCCGGTAAAAGGCTACCGTTCCTCGGGGGCTAACCCCGAGGGTAATATCGTTGTGGCGGCGGGTAGCTCGCACCAAGTCTAGAATGTACTGCTGTAGCGAGGCTTCGATCGCCACTTGAGCACAGTGGCGGCGCAGGGACAGCACTTCATCGAGAGTAATACAGGGCTGAATTGGGGTTTTGTCGACGGTGGTGCTTAGCCGCTGCAACATGCTCAACTCTTCCACTTCGGTGGGGTAGCCGAGGCTGAAGGACAGGGCGAATCGGTCCATTTGGGCTTCGGGTAACGGGAAGGTGCCTTGATATTCCACTGGATTTTGGGTGGCAATCACAAAAAATGGATCGGGCACCAGGCGAGATGCTCCATCTGTGGTGACCTGGTGCTCTTCCATCACCTCAAGCAGGGCTGATTGGGTGCGGGGAGTGGCCCGATTAATTTCGTCTGCCAGCAAAATATTGGTAAACACAGGCCCCGGCATAAACTGAAATTCGCCGCTGCTGGGGTTCCAGATGTTGGTACCGGTGACATCGGTGGGCAGCAGGTCGGGGGTACACTGAATCCGTTGGAAACCACCATCAATGGATTGGGCCAACGATTTAGCTAACAGGGTTTTCCCCACTCCAGGCACGTCTTCTAGCAGTGCATGCCCCCCAGAGAATAACGCCACCAGCACTAACCGAATGGCGTCAGTCTTACCAACAATGGTTTTGTTCAGGTTATTTACTAGCGTTTCTACCCGCTGGCGCATAGCGCAGTCCCTTTGTCTTTCAGAGTTATTAGTCTTTAGGCCTAGCCGTCTTTAGGCTTATCATGCCCTGATCGTTGGCCAATTGCCCACCGGCGGCTTGGCCAGGGCGGCCAGAGCAGTACGGCAATCCTGTTGAATCTGAGCCTTTAGATCGTCGAGAGATGAGAACTTCTGTTCGGGCCGCAGGGCATGTTGCAAATAAACCTGGAGAGTCTTGCCATAGAGGTCGCCACTCCAGTTGAGTAAGTGAACTTCAACGGTGGTAGCGAGTCCATCCACCGTCGGCCGGTTACCAATGTTCATCACCCCTGGGGCAAGAGTGAAGGGGGTTTGGGCGCTGCCTTGCACCCAGACGCTATAGACCCCATGGCGGGGTAAATACTTGTCGGTTGGCACGCTTAGATTAGCGGTAGGGAACCCTATCGTGCGCCCCAATTGCTGCCCTTTGACCACTCGCCCAGTCAAATGATAGGGACGACCCAACAACGCCTCGACAGTAGCCAAATCGCAGGCACCCAAGGCTTGACGGATGCGGGAACTGCTAATGCGATCGCGGCCAAAGCAGGTAATGGGGGCAATGCAGACCTCGACCCCATGGCGGGCTGCTAGAGTTTTGAGATCATCAACGGTGCCCTGGCGTCGCTTGCCAAAACAAAAGTCTCGCCCCACGCTGATGCGACGTACCTGGAGTTGCTTGACCAGCAGAATGTCGACAAAGGCTTCGGGAGAAAGGTCAGCCAATTCCTGGTTAAAAGGCATCAGCACCAACTGGCCAATGCCGAGACGGCTAATTTGGGCGGCTTTCTCGATCAAGGGGGTGAGCAAAGGCCGCGATCGCCCCGAGAAAAATTCCTGGGGATGGGGCGAAAAGGTCATCACCGTAGGTATCGGGTTAGCCGAGGTTTGGGGTGGCTGAGCGTTGCTCGTGAGGCGATTGTCCCGATCTGGCCAGCGATGACTAAATCCTTGCAGCGGTTGATCGGGGTGCGGCGAGGTCGCCCCAGGTCCATCGACGGCCATGGCGGGTAACACCTGACGAATCACCGCTTGATGCCCCAGGTGGACACCATCGAAGTTCCCCAGGGCGATCGCCGTCGGGGTCATAGCTGTTGTCAGGGAAGATGTAATCCACACACTTTACATCTTTACATACGGCAACCCATCCAGCCCAGGGAAGCGGACTAGAGCTAGCCCTCAGGCGTAACAGCTAAGGAGGGGGCGGGGTGAGTGGTTAAGTCAATCGTGAGCCCTTCTTGGGCCACAATGCTGCTGGGGAAGGCTGCAGCGGCTTGCACGGCGATTTGATCCATAAAGTCGTCATCATGGCTGGGATCATGGTGAAAAATTACCAGGGTCTTGACATTGGCCGTTTGGGCTACCTTCACGGCCTCTTGCCAGGTGGAATGACCCCAACCTACTTTGCTGGATTTAGGATCGTAGTATTCGGCATCGGTGTAGGTGGAATCGTAAATCAGCACATCGGCATCTTGGGCGAGGCCGATCACATTGGAGTCCAAGCGGTTGGGGAAATGCTCGGTATCGGTAATGTAGGCGGCCACATGGTTTTGCCAGGTGACTCGGTACCCCACCGCCTCACCCGGGTGATTCAGCAGGCTATTTTCAACGGTAATGTCTCCCAGGTGGATTGTTTCACCAATTTCAATGTCGCAAAATTTGAGATCGGCCCCCATCACTTGTAGCGGTACAGGAAAGTTGGGGTGTAGCATCTGGTCGTTCAGGCGTTGCTCGATGGTAGACCCATTGGGGGCGATCGCGCCGTAGATATCAAACCGGTTGCCAGGCACAAAGGCGGGCACAAAAAAGGGAAATCCCTGGATATGATCCCAGTGGGAATGGGTGAAAAACAGGCTGGCTGACAGGGGAGCCTCGGCCATCAAGGTTATCACCAGTTCCCGTAGGCCAGTGCCACCGTCAAAGATCAACCGTTGCCCCCCCACTAACATCTCAATGCAGGAGGTGTTACCGCCATAGCGGACTGTGTGCGGACCTGGACAGGCAATACTGCCTCGTACGCCCCAAAACCGAACTAAAAACTGCTGATGTGGTGCGGCCATGAATGTCAGCGGGTCGGATAGAAAATTGGCAATGATCGGCGGGACCGGGAACCCAGGTAACTCGATTTAAGCACCTGAGCAGTTAGGATCCTTTTTATAGTAATGAAGTTTGCCCATTATGATCAGGGTGTAAGCCCCCCTTTAACTGGGTTACGGTCTACGGTTTACGGCTTGCGGTCTACGGCTTGCGGTCTACGGCTTGCGGTTTGCGGTTTGCGGCTTTTCCTGGCACCGTTCATCGTCACACCTTTCACCTGCCCCCTCAGTCAAGGTAGGCATCTTTCTGCTAATTGGTTCTAGGGTGCCCAGCCCGAGCCTCCCAGCTACTAATGTTCCGCTATTTAGCTGGGATGACCCTGGATGTGTGGCTTGGACGAATAAAATCAACAGGATTTAGGATTAGAGGCGATCCCTGGTGGTCGGGGCGCTTAAACCGATGGCACCCCGGAGCGGAGATGCCAGACCGTCAGGCTGTCTAAATCGGTGACAGCGGTTAGGTTGTACTGCAATGGGGTGATCGAAATATAGCGATCGTTGATCGCCTGGACATCGGTGGGAATGGCGGCTAAGGCTTGACGGACGTCCTCTGGCCAACGCTGGGTGGCCAACGGATCTTCCACCTCCTCAATCGCTTCTCCCGCCAGCCAGTAGTAGGTCTTGCCCCGTGGATCAATGCGCTTTTCAAACAGGTCAAAATAGCGTCGAATGCCTTGGCGGGTCAGGGTCACTCCCTTGATATCAGCTGTGTCCAGGGGCGGTACGTTGACATTGAGCAGCATCGGCTTGGCCATGGGAAACAGGGTGGCATCGGCCAATAAATCGCAGATAAAGTGGGCGGCGGGAGCAAAGGTCTGGTGGCTAAAACTGGTTAAGCTGACAGCGATCGCTGGAATTCCTTCCATCGCCCCTTCCATCGCGGCTGACACTGTCCCCGAGTAGAGTACGTCAGTGCCCAGGTTAGGGCCGTGATTGATGCCTGAAATCACCACATCAGGAGGTTGATCCACCAAAGCCCCGAGGGCCAGTTTGACGCAGTCAGCGGGGGTACCTGAACAACTCCAGGCTTGGACGGTGGGTGGAAACACCCCATCGACGATCTCGGCTCGAATCGGCTTGTGCATAGTCAGCCCATGGCCCGTGGCAGATCGCTCCCGGTCGGGGCACACCACCGTCACCTGGTGCTCTGCTGCCGCTAGGGCCGTGGCCAGGGTGCGCATCCCCTGGGCGAAAATGCCGTCGTCGTTACTGACTAGAATATTCATGACTGTTCCCCTGCCGCACTAGACTATATAAAGCTTGAAGACTAGACTTTAATCGTTGCACCCGACATCCCGAATGACCACCGCACCTCCCAGCTTAGAAACTGACTTGATGGCCATGAAGCAGGCGGCCCAAACGGCGATCGCCGCGGCCACCACCCTTGATCAGCTCGAGCAATTGCGCATTAGCTATCTGGGTAAAAAGGGCCAACTCTCTAAGGTTCTGGGGGGCATGGGCAAGCTTTCGGCGGCGGAGCGACCCCGGATTGGGGCCTTAGCGAATCAGGTCAAGGGGCTGATTCAGGACCAGTTGGAGCAGTCAAAGATCGCCTTAGAAGCGGCTCAAATCGAGGCCCAGCTGGCGGCCGAAACCTTGGATGTGACCATGCCGGGGATTTTTCAGCCCCAAGGACGCATCCATCCGATCAATAGCATTATTGACCGGATTGTCGATATTTTTGTGGGTTTGGGCTACACCGTCGCCAGCGGCCCTGAAATTGAAACCGACTACTACAACTTCGAGGCCCTTAACTTTTTACCCGACCACCCAGCCCGGGATATGCAGGATACGCTGTATCTGCCCAACGGCGATCTGATGCGTACCCACACCTCCAACGTGCAGATTCGCTACATGCAGAATCATCAGCCGCCCCTGCGGACGGTGGCCATTGGTCGCTGTTATCGGCGGGATACCGTCGATGCGACCCATGCCGCTGTGTTCCACCAAATCGAATTTTTTGCCGTCGACACCGATATCACGTTTACTGATTTGCGGGGCACTATCAAAGTATTTTTAGAAGCCCTATATGGCGATATTCCAGTCCGGTTTCGGCCCAGCTATTTCCCGTTCACAGAACCCTCTGCCGAGGTGGATGTCCAGTGGCAGGGCAAATGGCTAGAAATCCTGGGCTGCGGCATGATTGACCCCAATGTGCTGAAAGCTGTGGGTTACGACCCTGAGGTCTATAGCGGGTTTGCCGCAGGCCTGGGGGTTGAGCGCTTAGCCATGGTGCAGCACCAAATTGACGATATCCGGCGGCTATACAACAGCGATCTGAGGTTTTTGCGACAGTTCTAAGGGGATTTTGGGTGTCCACTCAAAGTCGATGCTAAGCCTTGAACCGACCCAACAAATGGCACAATCTTAACCGCTATTCGGGGATCCTTTGTCTACCCTAGATATAGGGGGTTTAAGCCCCGTATCTACCTGGGTTACTACCATGTTCCAACGTCTACCCTTCACCCTGTTGGTCGTCATCCTAATAGCGGCTACAGCAGCTTGTGTGCCCTCCCCAACCACCCCGAATGACGGCGCTCCCCCAGCCGCTGAAGACAC
>SLIY01000348.1 GCA_007135385.1 Leptolyngbyaceae cyanobacterium CSSed165cm_216 | reverse complement strand
GACTCCGCTCAGGCCTCGTTGACTCCGCTCAGGCCTCGTTGACTCCGCTCAGGCCTCGTTGACTCCGCTCAGGCCTCGTCGCTGGTTGAGCGGAGTCGAAACCAGCAACGTTAAGCCCTTTATTTTTGTCCACCTACTTAGTTACGGGCAGGAGACCGTTGGGCTCTACTTATCCTGACGTAACCGCTATCCGATAAGATATGTTCTACCGAATACCGATTTCGGCATAGCTGCTATCTGCCCCCCGTTCCTTGTATCGCTAGCGCCTAGGATAGATGTCAGCCGCTGCCCGCTATCCCTTTTTGTTTGGAGTTGCTTGGATCGCCTGTGGACACGACTACCTTTTCCCTGACTAAACCTAGCTATCGTCATTACCTGTCAGCCCAGAACCATGCCCATTTTGAGGCGGTGGCCCCCCAGCTAGAGGGCTGGCAGCGGCGTAACCGCTACTACTACCGGGATATGGAACGGCTACACCAATTTTTGATTCCCCCTGGGGCGCAGGTGCTAGAAATTGGCTGTGGTCTTGGGGATTTACTCGCTAGCGTGAGCCCATCGGTAGGGGTTGGGATTGATTTTTCTGACGCCGTGGTTGGCCTAGCCCGGCAGCGGCATCCCCAGCTTCAGTTTTATTGTCTGGATGCCGAAACCCTGACCCCAGCAGCCCTAGATCCAGACCACCAGACGTTTGACTACATTGTGCTGGCAGGGGTGCTGGGCTACCTCAGCGATGTGCAGACGGTGCTGCAGCGGTTGGCCCCCCTTTGTCACCCCCGCACCCGGGTGATTTTGTCCTTTCACAACTATCTGTGGGAACCCCTGCTGCAACTGGCGGAACGGGTTGGGCAGCGGCGACCTCAACCGCCCCAAAGCTGGCTCTCGACCCAGGATGTGGCCAATCAGCTAGAGATTACCGGGTTTACGGTCTTGAAGCGGGGTACCCGACTGTTGGTGCCCAAGCGCATGCCCATCATTAGCGATGCCATCAATCGCTATGTGGCACCTTTGCCCTTGATCAAGCACCTCTGTTTGACCAGCTATGTAATCGCCCGCCCCACCCCATCGCTGTTATCTACCCTGGCCCAGCCCACCTGCTCGGTGATTATTCCGGCTCGCAATGAGGCGGGCAATATTCGTAATGCGGTGGCCCGGCTGCCCCAATTGGGACGCCACACAGAGGTGATTTTTGTCGAAGGTCATTCCCGCGATCGCACCTGGGCAGAGATTCAAGCCCTAGTCCAAGATTACCAGGGACCCTTTACCCTAAAAGCTTTCCAGCAGCAGGGCAAGGGTAAAGCTGATGCGGTACGACTGGGCTTTAGCCAGGCTACTGGGGATGTGCTGATGATCCTCGATGCTGACCTGACGGTGCCCCCTGAAGATCTGCCCCACTTTATGGCGGTAATGGCCTCGGGGCGGGGGGAATTTATCAATGGATCGCGGCTAGTGTATCCGCGATCGCGCAGAGCTATGCCCTGGCTAAATACCCTAGCCAACAAGATCTTTGCCCAAATCTTCTCTTTTTTGCTAGAACAGCCCCTCAAAGATACCCTCTGCGGCACCAAAGTGCTGTGGCGCGACGACTATCAGCGAATTGCCGCAGGACGAGCTTACTTTGGCGATTTTGATCCCTTTGGCGACTTTGACCTGCTGTTCGGGGCGGCCAAGCTCAACTTGCACATTGTAGAAGTGCCCATTCGTTATCAACCGCGGGACTATGGCGCATCCAACATTGCCCATTTCAAAGAAGGACTGGTACTGCTGCGCATGTGCCTCTACGCCTGCCGCAAACTCAAGTTTCGGTAAGGGGACGGACCAACTTAAGTCACCAATCGGGCGGCTAGCTGGGCCTCAAACACCTGCTCAAAAAATTCCTTCTTAAAGTCCAGGTTCCACATCTCGGATACGCAGTCATCCCCAGGGCTAGCGGCTTTCACATCCATGTGCAGCACGTGGGCATCACTATCAAAGTGACAGTGAATACTCTGTACCGCCCCAATGCCACGTCGATCTAGGGCTACCGCTAGTCGCAGCAAAGCGCTGAGCTGGGTGACCGCCTGGCGATGGTAGCGAGTGGGTAAATTGCGGTAGTTATCATGCTTTTTTTTGGGGGCGCTCTTGCGGTGATAGCGGGCGATGTTGGCAATCACCTCCAGCTCAGTTTCGGTATAGCCCAGTAGTTCCCCATGGCGAATCAGATAGTAGGAATGCTTGTGGTGGGCCGAATGGCTAATAAAGTGACCGCAGTTATGCAAAATGGCGGCGGCCCACAGTAGCTCTTTCTCCAAGGTACCCCAACTGTGCAAACTACCTAGGGTTTGCTCAAATACAGCCATGGCAAATCCAGCTACCCGCTCCGCCCGATCTAGGTGCACCTTATATTTGTGGGCCGTTTTAAGCACATTACGCTGACGCACCGACTGCTGAAACTGCATGCGGTCTTCAATCAGCCCGTGGACCAGCATCCAGTCCACGACCACCCCTTCCCTCAGGGCCCGCTCACAGATAGTGATGCTGTCGGCCCCCAATAAGCCCATCGCCTCATGGAGTACCACTGCCCCAGCCACAATGATGTCGGCCCGACGAGCCGACATTTCCGGCATGGCCAGCCGTTCGTCATGGGTAGCCTGGCGCAGCTCCTTCAGCAGCTTGGATAAATCCTCATAGGTGATGCGATAGCCATTCAGCGGCTCCGGAACCATACCCAGCTTTTTGGAGGCGATAATGGCGGCCAAACACTCGATGGTGCCCGAGGTGCCAATCAGCCGCATCGATTCATCTGACTGCAACTGGCGGCGCAGTTGTTCGGTGGGGGGTTCTAACATGCCCCGCACATAGGCCCGCAGGGAGGCAAACTCAACATCGGTAACGGGATCATGGTGAATAAACTGGGCCGTTAACCGAACCGCCCCCACCTTGGTACTGCTGAGGCTGCGGTGGGGCTCGCCAGTCCCCAAAATCAGCTCTGTAGAGCCGCCACCAATGTCGATAATGGCGTGGGGTTGGCCGTTAAACTCTACCCCCGACAACACTCCTAGGTAAATACGTCGGGCTTCTTCATTTCCGGAAATCAGGTTGATGGCGAGCCCAACTTCGTTATAAACCCGCTCAATAAAGTCTTGGCCGTTACTGGCTTCCCGCACCGCACTAGTGGCCACGGCAATCACGTCTTCGGCCTGATAGCTGGCGGCGATAGAGCAACAGCGTTTCAGCGCCTCAATCGCCCGCACCATGCCGTCTTCGGTCAATCCTTTGGTATCTTCATTGAAATTACCCAGACGCACCGTTTCTTTTTCGCGATCAATGATAGTGAAAGCGGGTAACTCAGGCTGGATCTTAGCCACCACCATGTGAATGGAGTTGGTACCGACATCGATGGCCGCTAGGATGCGATCGCGGTTAATTACCTCCGGGGTAAATGCTGACGATGCTGTTCTAGCTTTGCTCCAATCCTGTACCGGGGTTGCGCTTGTCATAACCCACCTAAACCACGTTGTTTCAGATTCTACCTGGCTCGTTGTCAGCCATTAGGGCGTTTGAAAAACTTTACCCACACTTAAATTACGCCATTTTCTCCCTTGCGGGTCATTTCTGTGGACAGAGCCATCCCTCACTCGTGGGTTACGGCGGCATTTATAGTGACCTGGCGATCGCCCCAACCCTGACGGCCTAACCCACGCTACGAATCCAAAATCCAAAATCCAAAATCCAAAATCCAAAACCTCCCTATCTCCCCCACCTCCCCCACCTCCCCCAAACCGCTACACTCGTTATGCAAACAACCGAGGACACCATGACCGTTGATTATGATGGGGTGATCATAGGTGGCACCCTACAAGGACGAGAAGCGGCGGCATTGGGGGCCAGGGAAGGGGCGCGTATGGCCCTAGTCGAGCCACCGGGTAGCGGCCTCACACAGCTGCGACGACAGCTGACCCTCCAGATTCTGGCTCAAGCGGCGGCGGCCTCTAGGCCCGCAAGTCAGTGGCATCAGTTTCTCCCCCCTCGTTCTACCCCGGTCCCCTGGGCAGAGGTGCGTCAACGGGTGGCAGGGTATACCACCAGGGCTTATCCTCACCTCAGCTTGGAGGCGCTGGCTATAGCGGGTGTCGATGTGGTGCCAGAACAGGGGCAGTTAAGCCCTCGGCCACAGCTGGCGGTGACTACGGCTAAACGACGGCTAACGGGTCGCCGTTATCTACTTTGCCTGGATACCACCCCCACGGTGCCTCAAATTCCTGGGTTGGCTCAAACCCCCTATCTCACTGTCGATACCCTGGCTGACCTGGATACCCAACCGCAGGATGTGGTGGTTTTAGGGGGCAGTGCCGATGGCATTGCGATCGCCCAGTCGTTGGCTTTACTGGGTAGTCGGGTCACCCTGATTAGCCGACACGATCGTCTATTGCCCACCGAAGACCCGGCCATGGCTACCTTTGTGGAAAGTCTGCTACGGGCGGCTGGGGTTACCGTGCAGGTGAGTGTCAAGATTGATCGAATTTGCGATCGAACCCTGACAGACAAGACTAGTATTGAAATCAAGTGGACCGATAGGGAACCCCAGCGATTTGGCCACCTGCTGCTAGCCACCGCCCGCCAGCCTCACATCTCATCCCTGGACCTAGACCGCGTGGGTATCGTCACCCATCAAAACTACATACCCGTGGACGATCGCCTCCAAACCACCCATCCCCGAGTGTTTGCCTGTGGTCCAGCCCTGGGCGGCTACTGGGCAGAAACCACCGACCATCAAGATATGGCGGTGGGGTTGCGCAATGCCCTGTATTTTCCCCGACGTCAGCTAATGTCCCTTCACCGCATTGGCCACTTACACACAGTGCCTGGCTATGCCCGGCTAGGGTTCACCGCCACCCAGGCTCAGCACTGGTATGGGGCCGATGCCCAAGTATTACAAATTTCTCTAGGTCAGGTGGCTAATACCCAGACCTCAGGGGATATCACCGGCTTTTGCCGCTGGGTAGTCCACCGAGATGGACGATTGCTGGGGGCACAGCTCTGCAGCTCCAACGCCAGTGAACTGATTCAACCCCTGGCCAGGCTGATGCAGCAAGGTATCCGCATGCATGAATGGGAGTCTCTACCCTGGTTACCCCACAGCTTGAGTGAAATCATCCCCCAGTTGGTGGCCCTGTGGCAGCAGCACCGTTGGCAACCAGGCACCTGGCGGCGGGACTGGGCTGAAAACTGGTTTAACTGGCGACGGTCTAGGTGTCGGTAAAATGCTGGAACCCTTGACTGAAGCTGATGGTTTGGCTGTGGCCTGCTGCCAAATCTAGTACCACGGTAGGGTTGTCGGTGGTGCGACCGATGATAGTGCAGGGAGGCCCTAGGCGATGGACCAGCCTTTGGGCCACCTGGTCAGGCAAGCACAGCACCAGCTCAAAATCTTCGCCGCCGTACAGACACCAGTCGATCCCCCGAGCTTGCCCTACCCACTGGATCAAAGCGGGATCAAGCGGTAACTGGTCGACCCTCAAGCGAGCGCCTACGCCGCTAGCCTGACACAGGTGTAAAATCGCGTTCCCTAGGCCATCACTGGAGTCCATTGCTGCTAGGGCCACGGGTTTCTCATCTGCCAAAATCTCTGCCAAAGCCGCTACCACATCCAGGCGAGGCTGGGGGCGTTGGTGGGCCTGTACCCAGCGCTGGGCCGCCTGGGCCTCAATCCCATGCTCCGCAGCGGGCTGGAGTAAAAGTTCTAGGCCAGCGCGAGACAAACCATGATAACCCGTGGCCACGATCGCCTGCCCTGGTACAGCCCCATGGCGGTACAGGGTGCGCTGGGGGGCTACCTGGCCCAGGGCTGTAATCGCCACCTGCACCGTGGGTGAGCGACAGAGATCACCGCCGACAATGGTGCCGCCCCAAGTACCTAAACAGGCCGCCATGCCCTGGTACATCGCTTCTACCCAGGTCAAAGGGGTAAGTCCGGGGAGGCTGAGACCTACGGTAATGCCGATGGGGGTAGCCCCCATCGCAGCTAGATCTGACAGATTGGCCGCCACCGCCCGCCAGCCTACGGATTCAGGGGGAGTAGTGCGATCGCTAAAATGCACTCCCTCCACCAACACATCAGTCGTCACCACCAGCTGCTGTCCGGCGGTTAGGGCGATCACCGCTCCGTCATCCCCAATCACGTCCCCAGGGCAGAACTGGAACAGCCGCTCTAGCAGGCCCAACTCCCCCGCCTGCTCAACAGTTTGTGGATTTTTCATAGGCAGGCCTAGGTGGGTTGCACCAGGTTACCGGCCCCAGCGATCACCCGAGCCGATTCAATCCGATCTCCTTGGGTGAGTTTGTCCAGCACTTCCTTGTTCTCGACCACGTAGCCAAAGACAGCGTAACGACCATCCAGCAAGTTCAGCCCTGCTGGGGTTAACTCTGGCTCAAATAAGAAGAAGAAAAACTGGGACGATCCCCCATCTGGATCGGTGTTAGGCCGGGCCATACCCAGGGTGCCAAAGGCTGAGAATGGTAGAACAGGTTCCTCTAAGAACCGCCCTAGTTCCTCTAGGGTGGCCCCATAGATAGGGGCCTCATCCCCCTTCACCAAAATTTCTAAAGGAATGGCCCGATAGGTGTTGGTCTTGGGGTCAATGAACCCCTCCTCTGGACCATCGGGGTCACCGGTTTGCAGCACATAGTTATCTTCTGCCCGGGTAAATTCCATGCCGTCATAGAAGCCCCGCTGCACCAGATCCACAAAGTTGCCGCCAGTGACCGGAGCGCTAAAGCCGTCAATCACAGCCTGCATGGTGCCCTTGTTGGTCGTGAATTCGACGGTAGCCCGTCCCTTCAGTTGGGGCAGGTGGCTATACTCCTCGGGCACTTCAAACGGGAACCCTTCCACCATTAGCTCTTCAATGCGGCTAACATCATCGAGCATCGCCGATCGCTTAATCCATATCGTCTCGCGATCGCGCAAGTCCACCGCCTCTCGGGCTGGTGGCAACTGCGCTTGAATGTCATCCAGGTAGCTCACGGCTGCCGCCCGCTTCCCGTCCGGAATATCAGCTAAAATCGCCTCCCGGTTACGATTCAGTAGCCGCTCTACCTTATTAAAGTCCTTAGTAATAGGTCCCCAGCGCTTACTGCGCAGCCACTCTGACAAGCCCTCCAGGGTTTCCTGGACGCTACGGATGTCGCCATTGTCAATCGGCAGGGAATACCGCAGCAGGGCTCGACCATCGGTAATAGCATTGCCGGGGGGCAAGTAGGCCACCATGGTCGACGGCGGCAGGGTCACAGCCTGGGCCGGAGTTGCAGTTCCCAACCACAGACCCACCATAACCAGTATCCCTGCCCCGAACCGGGTCAGCAGGCGCAAACCCACCGTCCCCCAACTGCTGTTTGCCATCAGTGCTTGATCCATAATCATCACATCTATTACTGGGCTGAATGTTACTGGGCTGCTCTCAGCCTACAGGCGCAGTGCCTCCTATAATCTTGTCACACTGCCGGACCTGACCCAAACTTTGGCTGCTGGTAGCTCCAGGTAAACCATCGTCAGCCTCGATCGCACGTATTGATGAAGCTATTTTCTCTGGCCCCTGCCTACCACCCAGATGGAATGGGAAAATCTGTGTGAAATGGCCACAGGGAGGTAAAATGAGGTGCCAAATGTTAACTGCCCACTAAAGCCAGCGATATGATTTCCAGTAATGATTTTCGCACCGGCACGTCCATCGAGCTCGATGGCTCCGTCTGGCGCGTGGTTGAATTTCTTCACGTTAAACCCGGCAAAGGGTCGGCCTTTGTGCGCACGAAACTGAAGAATGTGCAAACGGGTAACACGGTTGAAAAAACCTTCCGGGCGGGGGAAACCGTTCCCCAAGCGGTGATTGAAAAGAAGGACATGCAACACACCTACCGGGACGGGGAAGACCTGGTGTTCATGGACATGGAAACCTACGAAGAGGTACGCCTCACGGCTGAGCAAGTTGGCGATCAAGTGAAGTACTTGAAAGAGGAGATGAGCGTTAACGTTGTCACCTGGAACGGTCAAGTGCTAGAAGTGGAATTGCCCAACTCCATTGTGCTTGAAGTGACCCAAACCGATCCCGGCGTCAAAGGGGATACCGCCACGGGTGGTACCAAGCCCGCCATCCTCGAAACCGGTGCCCAGGTGATGGTGCCCCTGTTTATTTCGATTGGGGAAAGAATTAAAGTCGACACCCGTAGCGATACTTATCTAGGGCGGGAGTAACTCCCCAGGGCCTGGGATGTCAAGTCTGACTGAGGCTACTTTTTCCCCAGTGTTCTGTGGCACACACTGCGTCTGCGATTAAGACGCTTTCTGTTGGAGTAGGGTTTACAGAGTGGAATTAAGCGTCAACGAATTGAGAGAGTTAGTGGCTGCCCTCAGCCAAAGTGACATTGCCGAGCTGACGCTAAAGAGCGCCAATTT
>SLIY01000146.1 GCA_007135385.1 Leptolyngbyaceae cyanobacterium CSSed165cm_216 | reverse complement strand
GCAAGGGTTCCAGCAAGGAGTAGGTGAGCCATTGGGACAGTTTGTGGAAAGGGACTAACTGACTGCCGAGGCCGGTATCGGGCAATTGGGGATGGGGCCAGACATCCCCCAGGTTCACCCCGGCCAGGGTGACTCGTCCGGGCCAAATGGTGCCCAGCCCCTGCAGAATCGTTTGCAGCAGGGTGATGGCCGACAACTGCCCTTGTGGGGCCTGCTGTAACCAATAGTCCACAAGGTGGCCTGGTCTGGGTTGATCAGCACCAAACAGGTGGGGCTGCTGGCGCAGGGTGTGGCCCAGCGTTTGCAGCAGAGTGACTCGTCCCTCTAGGCCCAGTAGGGGGTTGTGGTCGCTGACTTGAAAGGCGGTGGCCAACTGGTCTGGGGTCAGTTGCATGAGGCCATCGGCATCCGCCTGCCAGGGGCAGTCGGGTTGGCTAGAGAACAACCCCTGGACAAAGCTATGGAAACTGGCGATCGCCAGTCCTTCCGATCGCTGAAACACCTGGCCAGTTTGGGCCTCGTGATACTGCCAGGTGGCCCCAGCGCCCGCATCCAGCAACACACTCGTGATCACCAGATCCAGCTTCAGCCGGGCCTGTTCTAGGGCATCCAATTGGGCCAGTTGGGGTGCTAGCCACTCTAGTCGCGACCTTCCCTGGGGTTCAAAGTGCCGCCAGCGAGAATGAACCGGGATATTTCCCTCTGGGTACTGCTGATCCATGATGGTTTGGACATAGTCAGCGGTGGCGGGCAGGGCATCGAGGTGGAGGCGCAGGTGATGCAGCTGGTCGTCAAGGGCCAGATTGTATAGGGTGCGGCTGCGATCGCGAATCGCCTGGGGACTTTGTAGATAGGCGACGACCGCTAAGGGGTCTGAGGAAGCTGGGGACATAGGCCAATAGCAACAGGACGGGCTGGACTAATCAGTGAGGTTACGCCCTTTAATCTGAACTAAATCCTCCTCTGATAGCACCCCCTGCTCGGTGTAATAGCCAGCGGCCTTTTTCGCCTCGATTTCCACCCGAGCGTCCGGGGGCACCAGGTCGTCGGGGATGGGCACCCGTTCGACAATTTCAATACCCGAGCGGACGATGGCGTTGTACTTCATGTCACTCATCGAGACAAACCGATCGATCCGGGTGATGCCTAGCCAGTGCAGCACATCAGGCATTAGCTCTTGAAAGCGCACATCCTGCACCCCGGCCACACATTCGGTGCGGGCAAAGTAGGCATCGGCGCGATCGCCCCCCTGCTGGCGCTTGCGGGCGTTGTAGACCAAAAACTTGGTCACCTCTCCCAGGGCACGACCCTCTTTGCGGAAGTAGACAATCACCCCGGCGCCCCCCTGTTGGGCGGTGCGAATACACTCCTCTAGACCGTGCACCAGGTAGGGGCGACAGGTACAAATATCTGAGCCAAACACATCGGACCCATTGCATTCGTCGTGGACTCGTACCGCCAGGGGCCGGTTGGGGTCCGTAATCGCCGCTACATCCCCCACCAGGTACACCGTGATGCCGCCAATCGGCGGCAAAAACACCTTCAGGTCGGGGCGCGTCACCAGTTCTGGAAACATACCACCCGTTTGTTCAAACAGGGCATAGCGCAGGTCATCTTCACTCACCCCCAGCCGCTGGGCCACCCCCGGCAAGTACCACACCGGCTCTACCGCCGCCTTGGTTACCACCAGGTCGCCGCTGGGCTTGACGATCGCGCCGTCTGCGGTCAACCGCCCCTGGCGCAGCGTCTCCATCAGCTCCGGCATTTGGATGTGGGCGTTGGTCACGGCGATCGTCGGTCGGATGTCAATGCCCTGATCTAGCAGGGGCTGAAAGACCTCTCCCACCACAGCACCAAAGGGATCCAGAGAAACAATTTTTTGCGGATCGGCCCAGCTGGGGTGTGGGCCAATGGCGATCGCTGGGGCCGTATTGGTTAAATCGGGCCGATGATCAGGGCAGAGACCTCCGTTGGCCACCGCCAAGGCCCGATACACCGCATAGGACCCTGAGTGGGTGCCAATGGCATTGCGATGGCTGGGGTCACTGACGGTCGCCACAATCGCGCCCCGCTGCACGGGGTCGCCCTGCCCCCAGTGAATTGGCTGACCCCTCAGCCCCGACCGGCTGGGGTGGGAGGTGAGCACAATGTGACGGCGCTGTTTGCGACTGGGGAGCCCCCCTGGAGCCAATGAGGACTGATTAGACGCTGCGATCGCCCCCTGGGATGAACTAGCCAAGGTCCCCGCCCCCGATCCTTGACCTGGGATACCGCTGGACTTGATACCGCTGGATTTGATACCGCTGGAATCGGTCATAACGGCCTCATCGTAACGACGGATAGACATGGAAAAACCCCTGAATGCCAAAGTAGACAGGCTGGAGACCCCCTAATGTGCCACAGGCGGCTCTCTGGAAAAGCTCATGATTGACAGAATGTGATTAGTAAAACGGATGCTATTTGTGCGGCTGCGCCTTTACGAGCCCAAATCAATCACCTTAGGCCCATCAATTCGTCAGGTTTGATCTGTGGAAAAGTAGCGAGAGTCCCATTCGGCTGGGCACAGAAAATTACGTTGTTTCTCACAAGTACAGATTTACCTCCAAAGCTACACCGAGAAAATTAGCCTTACCCAAGTCTAGGGGGACGGTAGCCGAACAACACAGTCAGAGTTTTCACCGATCATTTTGCTAAATTCACAAAGGTAGCACCACTGATTTCAGTAAATTTTCTGAGGCATTTTTTAAGAGGAAAAAACGTGCCTGACCAGAATTTTGCTTTAGGGGTTTTACCCCCCTTAGGGGATTTCATGGACTTGGCTAAAGTGAGCGTATCAAAGCGTTTAAGTCGGCCTAGGTAACCACGGGTCATGCAGTGCTTGACTACGTCACACCTGATTAATCTGGTGAGATTTGAGACCTGGCGCTGTAACTAACTTAGGTATAGCTACCTGAATGCACTCAGGTAGTGCTGTAAAAGGGTGCTATTAACCATGTCACGGGATGCTCTTGTTGTCGGGATTAATCACTATCAACACTTGCCAAGACTGAATGCTCCGGCCAGGGATGCAGAGTCGGTAGCTCGATGTTTTGAGCGCTTTGGCGAATGTCGGGTGTTGCGCTTACCCGAAGTCATTCGCGACCATAAACCCGCCATTAATCACCAGGGCTTAATCACCACCCAGATGCTAGAAACAGCTCTGATTCGGTTGTTTAAGCCCGCGGGCAAAACCGTCCCCCAAATGGCTGTCTTTTACTATTCAGGCCATGGTTTGCAGCGCCATGCCGGCATTCAAGAAGGCTATCTGGCCACTAGCGACGCTAACCCAGCCGGGGGGCACTATGGCTTATCCCTCCACTGGTTGCGGCGACTCTTACAAGAAAGTCCGGTACGGCAGCGAGTGATTATGCTGGACTGCTGTAACAGCGGCGAATTTTTCAACATTTTAGAGGCTGACCCAGGCGCTAAAGCAGGGACCGATCGCCTGTTCATGGCCGCCTCCCGGGAATACGAAGCGGCTTATGAATCCTTAGCTGGCAGCCACAGCGTGTTTACCGCAGCCTTGCTATCTGGGCTTAATCCTTATAAGGCCAAGGGCGGTGTGGTCAATGGTCATTCCCTCACTGACCAGGTCAACCACCAGTTGAAGGGGGAGCTGCAACAACCGCTATTTGAAAGCTCGGGGGGAGAAATTGTGTTGACGCGGGCGGCGGGCATTGCCCAGGCTATGGAGCCTGCTGCCGTCAACACCCTCGATCGATTGCAGAGTCTGCGCTATCGATTTTGCCCGTTCCCAGGCTTAGCCCCCTTTGCGCCCAGCCATGCCAATCTGTTTTTTGGTCGGGAAGCCATCACCCAATCTCTGGTAGAACGGGCTCAAACCACCCCTTTTTGCGCCCTGGTTGGCGCCTCTGGCATTGGCACAACCTCCATTTTGCAGGCAGGGCTGATGGCCCATCTGGCTGCACCCACCAATCCTGTCACTGCCCCCCAGTGGGATATCCGTTACCTGAGTCTGGATACAACCCCACTGAAAAACCTGGCCACAGCGTTTGTCGATCCCCAGGCCACCGGACTACAACGGGCCGAGCAATTGCGTCAAGCCGAATCCTTTTTGCAGCGAGGGGGCGAAGGATTACTCCAACTGGTACAAGCCACAGCCAGAGTGTCCCAGGGATCACCCACCCGCTCTGTACTTGTGATTGATCAGTTTGAAGCGTTATTTGCTGGTACCCCTGAGGCGGAGCGCGATCGCCAGATCATCATCGACGGCCTGGTAACAGCGGCCCAGCAACACCATGTCCCATTACATGTAGTGATTGGTCTACGCAGCAGTGCCCTAGACCAACTGGCATGGTTTCCTAGCTTGCGAGATTTGGTCAAGGCCCATGGTCTGGTGGTCCCAGCGATGACCTACGACCAGCTTAAGTCAACCATTTTGGGTCCGCTCGATCAGGTGGGACTGGGCTATGACACTAACTTGATCCACACCTTGCTCCTGGATTTGATGGAGACCCCCGGTAACCTAGCACTGCTACAAATGACCCTCAAAGCCCTGTGGCAAAACCGCGATCCTGTCTCCGAGCAAACGCCACCTCGCCTCACCCTCGATACCTATGCCGAAATGGGGGGAATTCGTCGTCTCCTGGAGCAGCACGCTAGCCAAGTTTACAAGGCCCTGCCCCAAACGGAACAGGCCATTGCTCGCCGCATCTTTTTGAGTCTGTGTGAACTGGGGGATGGGACAGCCCTTACCCACCGACAGGTTCAGCTACCAGAATTGATCACCCCGACGATGTCCCAAGTCCCAATTACAGCGGTGATAGACAAGCTAGCGGCCCAGCGACTGCTGGTCACCCATTGCCCCCTGGCCCAAACCACCAGCAATCCACTGGATCCAGACGCCACAGCCCTTGCCCCTGGGCCGGGTCACCCTGGTCTTGAGCCCAGCTTTGCCATGGTCGCCAACATGATGCGCGCTGTTGGGGGGGCGACACCCCGGCCAGGGGCACCGCTCATCCCTACTATTGACATCGCCCACGAATCACTGGTGCGCACCTGGCCCTTACTGCAAACCTGGTTGCAGGAGGCGCAGCCCTTACTCAAGACCCAGCGCACCATTGAGGCCGCAGCCCAAGAGTGGCAACAAAACCAGTGCCCCAACCACCCTGACTACTTTTTCACCAAGACCCGTTTGCTAGAGGCCAAGGTTTTTCAAACCAACCATGGTGACTGGCTGTCTCTGCAGGCAAGGGGTTATCTGGCAGCCTGTCAAGACTACGCTCGACGGAGCAACCGCAAACGATGTTTGATGTGGTTGTTAATTCCTTTGAGTATGGCCACGGGTATGGCGACCGCCTATGGTCACAACCTGTTGACCCAAACCCAGGTCCACTTCACCACAGTGGCAGCCCCGCTCCACACCGATATGGGACCCACCTTTCACCTGACCACGCCAGAGTCCCCTATCACCCCAGGGCTACCGGTGGGCGGCATCGGGTCGCCCCAGGCGGGCATGGCGGGCACAGAGATGCTACATCGGGCCTCGACTCGGCTGTCGACCAGCCCAGATCTCCCCAATCTGACCAAAGTGAGGGGCATTATGGGCCATACCCCAGAGTTGGTAGCAGTGCTGAGGCAAGGCCAGCAGGTTACCCAAGCTTGGCAACCACAGGCACAGCAGGCTACCGAGTCGTCTGCAGCCATCCCCTTACCGGTGCAGTTCCATCAGGCCACCTATCCCTCGGCGAACCAAGTGGTGGAGCCAGTCGCCCAGTGGATTTCTCCTGATGACCCTAATCTCGTGATTCAAATCTGGTGCACCCGCAGTGGAGAAGTGTCCACTTGCTTTACGTCTACTGCGACAAAGGAATAATTGGGCTGTAGAGGGTGGACCAGGTTAAAGGTGTCAGGTGCAAGGTGTACGGCAAACCTGATACCCGATACCCAGTACCCATCCATCCCAACCTGCCCACCTCCCCCCAATCAACCCGGCAGGTTATTCTAAGGAGCAGGCCAGCGCAGTAGGGGTTCCCATGCAGATTTTGTCCGTCACCCTGCAAAACTTCAAAACCCACCGCGATCGCTACTTTGAATTTCAGCCCGGTACCAATGCCATCTGTGGGGAAAATGGAGCGGGTAAGACCAGTATTTTAGAGGCGATCGCCTGGGTGCTGTTCAACTACCAGGGGGACTACGCCAAGGATGATTTGATTCGCAATGGCAGCAGCAGCGCCCAGGTGACCGTAGCCTTTACCTCTAACTATGATGGCCGCACCTACGAGGTGCAGCGCTGCACCCAGCGGGGCTATGTGCTGTTTGACCCCCAACTGAACGAGCGGCTACCCTACAGCCGGATTAAGGACGAAATTTTACCCTGGCTGCGCCAGCATCTGGGGGTGGGGCCAGCCACTAATCTACCCCAGCTGTTTGCCCGCACCCTGGGGGTGCCCCAGGGCACCTTTACCGCTGATTTTTTGCAGCCCGCCGAGCAGCGTAAAGCAGTCTTTGACGCCATTCTTAAGGTGGATGACTACAAGATTGCCTTTAAACAAATGAATGCGCTGCGCCGCTACGCCGAAGATCAGGTGGCGGCGGTCAAGGGGCAGATCGCCCAGTACGACGATGCCCTGACCACCTGGGAGGATGTACAACAGCGGCGGCAGACCTTACACACCGAGATTCAGGCCAATCAGCAGCAGCTTCAGCAGCAGCAGCAAACCCTGGCCAGACTACAAACCCAGCGAGATCAGCTCAAGGTCCAGGCTCAGCAACTACAAACCCTGGCCACCCAGCGCCAGGGACTGGCCCATCAGCTGGAGGCCAAACAGCAGGGGTTAGGGCGACTGCAGCAGTCCATAGAGCAGGCAGAACAGGCGATCGCGGTGTGCCAGGCCAACCGAGCAGCCTACCAGGGCTACCAGGCGGCGGAACAGGCGTTGCAAGGGTTGGCCCAACAGCAGCAACAGCGCCAGTCCCTGCAAGCAGAACTACAAACCCTGCAAAAACGCCATGGTCAGCAACAGGGGGATCTGGCCCGCTGCCAGGCCCAACTAGAGACCTTTGCCACCACCGAGGGCGAGTTAGCCCAGCTGCAACCCTTGATCGCGGCACAAGCCGAGCTAGAGGCCCAGCAGCAGACCCTCAAAACTCAGCTAGAGCAGTTGACCCAGCAGCGGGTGCAGTTGGCAGGATGGCAGCAACAAGGGCAGCAGCTAACCCAACAACACCAGGCGGCGGTGCAGCGGCGCGATCGCTTGCAGGCCCTACAGCCAGCGGTCGCCGAGATTGCCGGATTAGAGAAGCAGCGCGATCGCCTGCAGCAGCAGCTCAGTCGGCTGACCGCCGCCCGCCAGTTTGAAGCCGACATCAAAGCGTTGGTCAAGGACAGTCAGCGTCAGCGTCAGACCCAGGACGCCGATATTCAGGTCATCCTAGCAGAACTGGCCACCCTAGTGGAGAGCATTCCCCTGGTGTCTGGGGAGACGATTCGTAAGCTGGAGCAAGCCCTGCAGGGGGCATCGGATCTGCATGGATCGCTGATTGCGGGCTTGGAGGCGATTCTGCACGACTTGGCTGGCCAAACCGACGAAGCCACCCTCAGAAAAACCCTCAAAACCCTGGAAAAAGACCTTAAACAACGCTATGGCTGGCGGGGTGAGTGGGAGCAGATCGGCACCGTCGAGGCCCAGCTAAAACAGCTTCAGCAGCAGCAAGCCGACCTAGAGCAGCACATTCAGACCGCCGCCCAGGGGCTGACCCAGCAGCCTGAGCTGGAAGCGGCCCTGAAGGCTTTAAGCCAGCAACTGGACGGCTTGGGACGCCCCCGGGAAAAAAGCCAGATTTTGCAACGCACGCTGCAAGCGAAGCCGAAAGCGGAACAGCAATACCAGGCCATTGTCCAGACCCAGACCCAGCTCAACCAGCAACTAGCGGCTCTGACCACCCAGTTAGAAGCCTTTCAGGAAGTGGACCAGGCCGTGGCTGAACAACAGCAACAACGCCGCCAGTACCAGCCCGGCCACGAGCTGTACCTGCACCACCGCCAGCTGGCCAATCAGCATCGCCAACTCAAGGCCGAGTTAGATACGGCCCAAACCGAAATCGAGCAACTCCAGCAGCAGTGGGTCGCCATAGAGCAGGCCCACAACACGGCCCTAGCTGAGTTTGACCCCGCCCAGGCCGAGGCCCTGGAAACGGAGTACAGTACCATGAAGTCGGCAGCGGACCAACTGGCGGGCCGCTTGCCCCAGCAGCAAACCTTACTGGCCGAATATGATCAGCAGCTCAACCGCTTGCAGGCCCTGGCTGAAAAGCGCGATCAGGCGAAACAGCAACTGCAAGCTCAGGAGAAAATCAAGCGGTTTGTTACCTTTGCCCGCAAGGCCTACAACGAAGCTGGTCCCAGAATTACCGAACAGTACGTACGCCATATTTCCTATCAGGCGGATCGGCTGTTTCGAGATTTGCTCAACCGCCCCAATGTGGCGTTACAGTGGACCCGAGATTACGAAATTGTGGTGCAGGACGGCCCCAACCAGCGACGTTTCGTCAATC
>SLIY01000361.1 GCA_007135385.1 Leptolyngbyaceae cyanobacterium CSSed165cm_216 | reverse complement strand
ATGGTAGCGGAGGAACGTAATGGCCCTAGGCGATCTTTCCACCTCGATTAACTTCAGGCCACCCTAGGTTATTAACGTATGGCTAATGTTGCATCTAGAGCGCCATAAGTTTAACTTGAATTTCTAACTCTGGCGGTGCTGATGGTCAATGGTGGAGCCACAGACGCTTCGGTGATAGGCCAGATGTTCCCATCAAAGTTATAATCGACAGAATTTGCGGCCCCGTGTCAGCCTTGATACCCGTAGTTTGAGCTATGCAATCTGCAACACTCCGCCATGTCCGAAACTTCTTGTAGCGTGTCAACGTTGATAGTGTCGTTTGAGCTATGCAATCCCCTAACCCACCCGACAACCAGCCCAACGGCCTGGATAGCGACAACTCCCCCGGCTCAGACCTGTCGCGACAGGCTCTGGCTGAACAGGTCGAGCGGTTCAATGTGCCCCTAGATTCTCCCCAGGATGGACTGCTTCAACGCTGGCCCCGCTTTGTGCCCATTGTGCTGCTGTTGGGGGCCTTTGTGGGTTGGACCTTTGTGGGTCGTTTTCCGGTGCGGGCCAGCGGGCGTGCCGTGATTTTGGTGCCTCGTTCTACTGTGGCGATTCAGCCTCGCCTCGGTGGTCGGGTGGTGGACCTCAACATACAACCGGGCGATCAGGTGAGCACAGGGCAATTAGTGGCGTTGATGGAGTCGCCTGAGCAAACTCAAGCATTGCAGAATATGCGCGATCGCCTGGCAGATCTAGAAGCCCAGGATCGCCAAATTGCCGCCGCCGAATCCAACCGCAGCCGGCTTAACACGGCCACCGTTACCCAGCAGCGACAGGCCAACCGAAAACAGATTAAAGCCCTGCAAGATCAGCTGGCCATCAACCAGAGTCAGCGGGCCGCGTTTTTAGATCACCTCCGCTATTTGCGCAGTTTTCAGGCAGAAACCGACGAGCGCATCGACACCTTCAGGGAATTGGTAGCAGAGGGTGTTGTTCCCCCGATCAACTTCCAGGCTTACTTTTTAGATGCCAACCAACTGACGGTCAACAACGCTATTAACGAGATCCAGGTTGCCCTGGAGCAGCTCGACGGGCTAGACGAGAGTCTGGTGGCCCAGATAGGCACCCTGGAGGCAGGCAGTGATGCCCTGCTCACCGAAGATAGCTCCGTCGAGCTAGTCGATACCGTGAGTGATACGACCCGGGCAAATCTGATTGCCGATCAACGGCGGGCGATCGCCGAGATGGAAGTTCTGATTCAGAGTAATAGCGAGGTGGTTAGCCCCGCCGATGGCAGAGTAGAAACGGTCACAATTAACACCGGAGAAATTGTGCTACCGGGGGGCTCCATTGGCCAAATCATCCGCACGGCTCCAGAGGCTGAATCCAATGTAGTGGCCATGTTTGAGGTGGGCGAGGCAAAACAGCTGACCCCCGGCATGACCGTAGACGTCACGCCGGACGCCTACCCTCGCGAACGCTATGGGAGTATGGTGGCGGAGGTGGTCTCGGTGGGGCAACGACCCGTCACAGTCTCAGAGTTGGTTAACTTGGTGGGCAGTCGCGAGCTAGCTTTCAAGCTCCTGCTAGGGGAAGATGAGCGCAACCCTGAGATGCCCCAGGCCATCACAGCGGTTAACATCGTAGTTGAATTGTGGCTTGACCCCGATCCCAACACCCCTAGCGGCTATCGGTGGACCGCCAGCGACGGTCCCGCCCAGCCCATTACCGATGGCACTACCGCCGAAGCCCATGTGGTGATGGAAGAGCGATCGCTGATCGAGTACCTGATCTCGACCTTTCGCGCTATCACTGGCATTTATCGAGGTTAACGATGGGAAAGTCTAAGCCCAAATCGCCCTGGTGGACTTGGTGGCTGAAGTGGTGGATTATTGCGGCGGTTCTGGTGTTTTTGGTGTTGATTTTCAGCGAGCCACCGCAGCTGTGGTTTTGGCTAGTGCTGTTTCTGGCCCTGGTTTTGTATTCCACTGAACGCGCGATTAATGGTTAGGCACTGTGGCCAATAGCGAGGTTTCCCAACTGATTAAGCAGGGTTTGAGCTTTGCCCTGGGGGCGGCCATCCTAACTGCCCTGTTCGAGAATCGGGGCGATTTGCTCGATGATTTTGTCTATCCGATCTTTGGCTTTGTGTCGGTGGTCTATCAGCCCAGCCAGGGGGGAGCCATCAATGCAGGACTGGGGCGCTTGGGCGGCAGTGCGCTAGGCGGGGTGATTGCCGCGACGCTGATCTCGGCCTATGGGGTAGAGACCCCAGCGTTTTATGTGGTGCCCGCCCTCACCTTCATGCTGGCGGCCCTGCTGTGCGAAACCTATCGCTGGGAGGCGGCCTATTCCCAGGCCACCCTAATTGGCACCTATATTGCCATGCGGGTGCTGGGCACCGCCGCCGAAGAAAACATTTGGCGCTATGTGGCGGCTCGGCTGATCGACAACTGGATCGGCATCATGATGGGCTTTGCGGTGGTGCTGCTGTTTTGGCCCCGAGGCAGTCGTCCAGCCTTGATCACGGGAACCCAGCAGTTTTTGCAGCAGGTGCCCCTGAGGCTGGGGGCCATTGTGCAACGCTGGGCACCACACCCGGCCCTGGCCCACCTCGATGGGGCGGCGCTCAAACAGCAGCTCAAAACCCTGCTTGAAAAGAATCACATCGCCCTAGAAAATGCCGAAAATGAGTTCCAGGGCGAGGGCATCTATGACGAAAACTGGGGAGCGATGCTGGCGGCCCAGGCCCAGATTATTCGGCAGTTAGACAATTTGGATGAGCTGGTGGCGAAGGATACCCTCACCTTGCCCAGCCGCTTTGTGCACCACCTCGATCAGTTTCTGATCCACAGCACCGCCACCTGCGATCAGCTCCAGGCAGCCCTCGACCAGCGGTATCCAGCCCCCCCAGAATCCCCTAATGAGCTGGCTCTGTTGCACCAAGACGTTGCCGCCATGGCCGCCACCCTCGACCAAATGCGACAATCCGGTGCCCTAGATCCGCACAGCGCCCCCAAGATCTTGCAGGGGTTTCATCAGTTGGAACTCTGTCGCCAACTGATGCAGAGCCTGGAATTGCTAAGCGACAGCCTATATGAACGGGCACAGATTATCGCCGAACACCGCCGCCTGCCCCTAATCAGCCTGCCCCGCTGGACTCCCCTGCCCCGCCGCCGGGTGATTGAAATAATCGGCATGGGGGCAGCGATTGGCCTACTGCTGGTCGTGATCTACAGCCTGGAATATCCCTTTCCGTCCCTGGTCTATACCCGAGTGGCCAGTCTGGTGGGGGTGGCGGGGGTGCTGTTTTTGGTGCAGCGCACCCTGCTGCGGGCGATCGCTGGGGTGCTGGGGGGCATTGCGGTGATCCACCTGCTGCTATTTTGGATTTACCTGGTGGTCAACTCCTTTGGGTTTAATCCGGCGGGCAGCTTCCTGCTGTACTTCGTTTTGTTTATGAGCTTTGCCCTGCCTAGCGTTGGGCCATTGGCTAAGGTAACGGAGATGATCGCAGGCCCCTTTGGCTTTCTTCCCGGCACCCCGCCCCACTCCATCGAGCTGTCTCGCATTGGGGCCATCATCACGGGGATGATCTATGCCGAATGGGTGGTGGGGCCATTTTTCCATGAGGCGCTTCAGGCCGCCTCCATGGCCACGCTGATGGCCACCAGTGCCGCCTTCATGGTCAGCCTGTTTTTTATCCAAGGCAGCGAACTGAGCAAGTTCACCCACAGCCTCGCCGACACCTATCGCCAGATGGGGCAGATCTATCAAGCCCTGCTGGCGGACTATTGGCTTGACCCACTCACCGACCCGCCCCTGGCAACCCAGACCGACAAACTGGCTAAAACCCTCGAACAGCACAAACTCCTGAGCCTGGTGGCGGGGTTAGAACTGGGCTTTAGCGCCGCCGCCAACCAGGAAAAACGACGCTGGCAAACCTGGATTGGCCAGGAAGAACCGCTCTTGACCCAGTTGGAGAATCTGCGAGAATATACCCGTACGCCGCCCCCCGACTGGATTGCCCAGCGTTTTCTGCCCGATCTCCAGGCAATTACCCAGCAAACGACCGATCGCTTCTACCAAGTGGCGGAACGGATTGGCGGCGGATTGCCCCCCCCCCAGGAGCCTTTGCTGCCCCAGCTCGAAGCCCTGGAATCGCAGCTTCTAAGTTTGCGCCTCGAAAGTCGGGGGCACCCCATTGCGCCGATAGTGGCCTTTAGCGCCACGTTTTCCACGCTCAAGGCGATCGCCCAACACCTCGATCAGGCCCTTTAGGTCGGCCTACCGTCCCCAGAATTCAGCGACTCCCACAATCTCCACTGAGTTCAGTCATTTTCTAATTCAGCCATTTCCGACAATTTCCAGAAACTTCTGTCTCCCTTAACCCAAGGCCATTCACCATGACATTTCCCATCCACTTCAGTCCCGCTGACATCGCTGCCCTCGAACGGTTTAGCGAGGGGCCGGGGTTTGGCTGCACATCGCTCACCTACCTCGATGCCAACGGCAACGCCTACCACGGGCGAACGATGGAGCTAGGGCAAGATTTTCCCTACCAACTGGTCTATCTGCCCGCCGGACAAACCCTACAATCGGTGATCAACAACACCCCAAGTCTGACCTACACCACCCAGTACGCCATGTTTGTGGTGACCATGCCCGATCGCATCCCTACCGCCGAGTCTCCTATTACCGCCGCCGACATGAAGGTGCTGGAGGGCATCAACGAAGTGGGCCTGTCCTTTAACCTCAATGCCTATCCCTCCGTGGGCGGGGCACAGAAACAGATTGACCTGACCCAGGCGGTGCTGTCGGTGGTCGATCTGGGCTCCTGGGCGCTGGGCAGTTTTGAGACTGTGGCGGCGGTGAAAGCGGCCCTGGCCGAGCAGCCCGTGGTGCTCACGTCCCTGGACATCCTCAAGGGGGCTGCCGCTCCCTTCCATTACCTACTGAGCGATCGCACTGGGGCCAGCATCGTGGTCGAGTTTGACCAGGGCACCATGACCGTCTACGACAACCCGGTGGGCGTGATGACCAACGGCCCCAGATTCGACTGGCACCTGACCAACCTGAATAACTACACCTATCTCAGTAATATCGATCAGTCCACCAACACCTTTGGCTCCCTGACGGTACACCAGCCCGACTCCGGCATCGCCACTGTGGGTTTACCTAGCTCCAGCACCTCCGTCGGGCGGTTTGTTCGGGCCGTCTATTACACCCAGTACACCGAAAAGGCCACCGATCCCGATGCGGCGGTGCTGGCCCTGGCCCACATTATGAACACCTTTGATCGGCCCAAGGGGGCCACCACCGATCCCCGCACCGACGGCGGCGAAGGCGGGGTGCTCTCCGAGGGCGATACCGAATATACACCCTGGACAATTTTGTCGGATCTGGGGCGGGCGCGGGTGTTTTTGCGCACCTACAACGGGCTGAACTACACCCTGTTTGACCTTAAACAAATGGCCCAAACCAAGGCCATTAAGGTCATGCCCCTGGCCCATCTCGATGGATTGGCCCCCGATGCCACCGCTACCCTGCTCCAGTGAACCCCCTGACCCCATGCAGGGTGAAGCTCTGGAGCTACGCCCTGGGGTACAGCTCCAGGTTTGCCACCGGGGCGGCAGTGCTCCGGCGGTGGTCTATCTCCATGGGGGGTTGGGCAATCGCTTTAACCTCAGGGCGCAGTACGAGTTTGCCCTGGCCCAGGGCTGGGAAGCGATCGCCTACGATCTGGCGGGGCACGGCCAGTCTAGCCCCTACCCCCGCTACTCCATTGGTCGCCACCGCCGCGATCTCACCCGCCTGCTGAGTCAGTTTGAGATTGTCCGCCCGATTCTGTTTGCCCACAGCTATGGGGTGCCCTTGGCTTTGGAATGGTGCCAGCGTCATCCCGTGGCGGGGCTGGTGCTGGTGGCGGGCGGCACCCACGACCTTGCCCCCTGGTGGGAAGTCCCCCTCATGCAGAGCCTAGCCTGGGGCGGACGACACCTGTTTCGCTGGGAGCAGCTCCAGCGTCTGGTGGCCCAGTCATCCAGTCGCCACGATCACCCCACTATCCAGCGGTTTGTGGCCGAGAGCCCCCTACCCGTAGATGCGGCCCCCTACAAGGCACTTCAGATATTTTGGGGCTACCATTTCTTTACCCAACGCCCAACCTGGCAGCTCAACTATCCGGCCCTGGTGATTAGCGGCGGGCGAGACCCCATGTTTACCCGTGCCATGGGCGATGCCCTCACCCAGCACTTTACCCCTGGCCAGCACCTGCACCTGCCCGAGGCAGGGCATTTGGTTATGGCAGAATACCCCGATCGCATCAATCTTGCCCTGGCAGACTTTAGGCAACGGTGCGCAGGTCCGGCAATGGATGCCGGTTTCCCCTAGGAAGGGGACTTTTTATAAGGGATATATTGGGGGGAAACTCCTGGTCTGCTAAAACCCCCAGACGCGCCTGGGGCCGGTATCCAGATGAATGATGTTGGGAATATTGCTGTAAATACCGAGCCCGCCTGGCCAGGTGAGCATCACCGCGTTGGCCACCTGGCGACCGTTCATGCCCTGCACCTGAATATCGGCGGCTCGGCCAAAGAGATGCTGGCTCTGGGGTGCACCCCCCACCGCCGCATTGACGGCGGGAGGGCGATACCAGGAATTGATCTGAAAGGGTCGGTTGAGACGATCGCGCACCGGCTGCAACGCCCGCGCCAAACCAATAATGTTATCGACAATCGCCTGGGTTTCAGGAATTCGCGTGGCATCCCGAGTCGCCTCGCCCCAGGTAAAACTGCCGCCGGGGATGATCGGCTGGTCGGTATAGAAGGTGGAGGTACTGCCCGATAGTCGAAAGGGACGCCCCCTGTACTGGGGCTGGGGCGGCGGGCCTGGGGGCGGATACACAACGACCCCGGCCCGCTCGACCTGGGCATCGCCCTGGAATACGTACCAGGAACCCATCAATACCTTACTCGTCTAGCAGCTCTTGCAGGCTTGCGGGCAGCTCGCGCACTAGATAGCGGTTAAACGGAGCCTGGCTGACGGCTTCCACGTAGGCCGATCGCAAAAATGGTTCGTAGGCCAGATCGCCTGTCAGATAGACCTTAACAAAGGCCACGCTAAGCGCTCTGACAATGCCGCGGTTGAGCTCGATCGCTTCGTCTACCCCCTGGGTCAGGTCGCGATCGAGATGCAAAAACCGGTTGACAAGACGGGTCAGCTCGGGGGTGTGAGAAGACCTTTCCCCCAGGTAAAAGTACTTGTCTTCGGTGGTTAGCCAGCGAAAGGTGCTGAGTTGCTCAGGCACTGCCGGAGTGGCGATGTCAAATTCTCCTGCCTTCAGGATCGTCGGAATCTGAATCTGGCTGATGCCTGATTGGCCAAACAGGCGAGTGACCGGTGAATGGGCTAGCACCAATTTGACGCGGGGGTCGCGGAGGCCAGTTTGGCCCAGGGCCTCGATCACAGCGGGGTCGGCGGTTAACTCCAAGGCTCGGCATTCCAGCAGTTCAGCCACATTCAGCACAATGTTGGTGGCGGGGGTACAATCCTGCCGGAGCAGATCAAAGTCAACTGTGGCCCCCGCCAGCATCAGTGCTGTATAGCCGCCAAAGGAGTGACCGATGACGGCGACTTGGTCTAGGTTAAGTTTGCCCCCGTAGTTGACCGGGTTGGTGTGGGCCAGTTCGTCGAGCAGGCAAGTGATATCCAGGGGGCGATCGATAAATTCTCGAGCCCTAAAGGCTTCATTTGACAGACCGCTGAATAGAGCCTGCTTTTGGGCCAAGTTGCTGCCAATGTGCTCGGGCAACACCGCCACCACCCCGTAGGAGGCCAGATGGACCCCAATGTCGAGAAAATTGGTGCGAGTGTCACCCAGCCCGTGAGAGATGACGGCGACCGGCAGCTTACCCGGCAGCTGCTCTAGGTTGTGGGGCACAATCACCTCCACCGGGTAAGTGCGGTTTCGCTCTGTATCGTCAATGGTCAAGGAAATTTGCCGAGTGGGGTAGGGGCCAGGCTGGGTGATGTCAGGCAGGTCAGCTAGGTCAAAGGGGGGCGGCAGAGCCGCATCAGCCCCAGACTGCTGGGCGACAGCCTCCCGCAGGGCAACAGTTTGGTCGGCTTCGGCAATCACCTCCTGGGCGGCGGCTACGATGCGGGATAGATCAATCCGCATCCCCCCGGTCGGAAAGTTGCGAATCACCGCCAGCAGGGAAATATCGCCAGCGGCGGCAGTGGCAATTAACGCAGACCGCAGAGCCAGGTGGCCATTCTGCGATGCCTCAGTTTTGATTAAAGTACCGGCGAAGCGAAGCATGTCCTCACCCATCGGGCTATAGAGCCACTGGGTCAGCGGCACCAAATCAACGCTGCGGCTGGCCTCGAGCGCTTCCCGCATGCCCTGCTGTTGATCGGCATCGAGCCGTCTGATTAAACCCGCTAGGGTTCCATCGGCTACTCCAGTGGTGGCAAAGCGCTCGAGCGAAGCCGTAGAAATTGATCGACTGAAGGGGCCATATTCAATCACGATGGTTTCCACCGCTAGCCCTGGGGCAGCCAGTGCCCCCAAGGATGCGGCTAGCGTGGTGAGCAGGGCGCTGAGGTGAGCGATCGGACCACGGGGTTGACCAAACCAAGCTCGACCCGGCGGGTTGGCGAAGGAGCGAGTTATTGCCATGAAGAATTCTTCTCCATCTGCCAGACACAATCAAGCTTGGGCATCGTAGAGGTGTAACGGTGATTTTTACCCTAGAAAGTCTCTGGTTAATGAGTCATTTTGCCGTAGAGACAAACAACCACTTAT
>SLIY01000081.1 GCA_007135385.1 Leptolyngbyaceae cyanobacterium CSSed165cm_216 | reverse complement strand
TGTAAAACACATTCTTCCATCACCGCTGCCATGCGCTGGTGCATCTCGTCTGGGTCGTGGCCTTCGACAAAGTAGGGCGTATAGCCATAGCCTCGGAATAGGGCCTCTAGCTCCTCGTGGGAAATACGAGCCAGAATGGTGGGATTAGCAATCTTGTAGCCGTTCAGGTTGAGGATAGGCAGCACGGCCCCATCCCGAGCTGGATTAATAAATTTATTGGAGTGCCAAGCGGTGGCCAGGGGGCCGGTTTCAGCTTCGCCATCCCCCACCACACAGGCTACGATCAGGTCTGGGTTGTCTAGTACCGCCCCAAAGGAATGGGACAGGCAATAGCCTAACTCGCCCCCTTCATGGATCGATCCTGGGGTTTCGGGGGTCACGTGGCTGCCGATATGCCCAGGAAAGGAAAATTGCTTGAAGAACCGCTGCATGCCCTCGGCATCTTCGCTTTTGTCGGGATACACCTCGGAGTAGGTGCCTTCCAAATAAACCGGTCCCAGCACCCCCGGAGCACCGTGGCCAGGCCCGGCCACGAAAATCATATCCAGGTCGTACTTCTTAATCAGCCGGTTGCAATGGATATAGGTGAAGCTCAGGGCAGGGGAGGCTCCCCAGTGCCCTAAAAGCCGATATTTAACATGTTCAGCTAGCAGGGGTTCCCGCAGCAGCGGGTTGTCTCGCAGGTAAATCATCCCTACAGCCAAATAGTGACAGGCCCGCCAGTAGGCGTGCATCTTACGCAGCTCTTCAGTGCTAAGAGGCTCAGTTTTGGAAGGGGTTGCAACTACCATAGGATTAGAAAATTCTGGATAAAGTGCTGGTATGACAGTAGTTCGGCCAAATCAGTAGGCAAAACTATCTAAAGGTTGACATCAAGTTTCTCTACTGCTGAAGCAAAAAGCACAAAACAATAGAAACTTGTCTAGAATTGCGATCGCCAATAATTGCCATTAAATCGATCAATGGAACAATCAAAACTTATCAGACCACTTTTAAGGCAGGGTTATGCTCCTTATAGAAGTGTTAAAGCATTGCCGCAGACCTCAGAAATCAGTGATTTCTGAGCTTTGCAAGATCCTGTAACTTTGATCACCTAATGCTCACCTAACGTTTCTTGTGGTAAGGCTCCAGTTAATAACGTCAGGGTAACGTCATTAGTCGATTTTCAAAGTTAGATTCAGATTCATTTAAGAAAGTCGCAGTCAAATTTACTGTAGTCCCGACAACATCTAGCTATTATTCAAACGTGGGATTTCACAGATTTTTGTCAATTCTGAACATCTATAAAAGATGCCAGTACCAAAACAAACCAAATCCAAGTCCAGACCTGGAGTTTTCCCACAGGCAGAAATTCTGGTCGGGACTTGGTGGTCGGGACTTGGTGGTCGGGACTTGGTATAGATGCCAGCACCAGCTGATCACCGCCTCAACTCCAGCGGTTGTTACCCTAGTATGGACTGGCAGAGATAGGACCACCTGGGCTGAGGCTGTCAGGTTCTGGGTGTCTGGTATCAGGGGTTCGGTGCTTCTTCGATCTCCAGGGGGGCACTGTTGATCGTCAGATTCTGCCGCACCTGGGTCTCTACCTGGGCGGCAAAGGCGGCATCCTCTAGCAGTCGCTGAATGGTGTTGTCGCGACCCTGCCCAATATTGTCACCGCCGTAGCTGTACCAAGCTCCTTTGCGTACAATTACGCCAGTTTGCTCAGCTAGGTCAACCAGGCAACCCAGGGTAGAAATGCCCTGGCCAAACAGGATATCAAACTCGGCAATGCGGAACGGAGGTGCCACCTTATTTTTAGCTACCTTGACCTTGGCCCGAATACCGAACTCTTCGGTCCCCTTTTTTAGGGTTTGAATGCGGCGAATGTCGAGCCGCACGGAGGCATAGAACTTGAGGGCGTTGCCGCCAGTGGTGACCTCCGGGTTGCCATAGGAAATACCGATCTTTTGGCGCAGCTGGTTTAGAAAGATCACCGTGCACTGAGATTTGCCAATACTACCGGTGATTTTGCGCAGGGCTTGGCTCATCAGGCGGGCTTGCAACCCCACATGGGCATCCCCCATTTCCCCTTCAATTTCGGCCCGGGGCACCAGGGCGGCCACCGAATCGACCACTACCAGGTCAACGGCAGCAGAACGCACCAGTTGGTCCACCACCTCCAAGCCCATTTCGCCGGTATCTGGCTGAGACACCAACAACTGGTTAATATCGACCCCCAGGGCCTTGGCATAGACTGGGTCGAGAGCGTGCTCAGCATCCACAAAGGCCGCGACTCCTCCTGCCTTTTGCACTTCAGCTAGGGCGTGCAGGGCGACGGTGGTCTTACCGGAGCTTTCGGGGCCGTAGATCTCGATCACGCGACCTTTGGGCAGGCCGCCCCCCAAGGCTAAATCCAGAGTGAGGGCACCCGTGGAGATGGTTTCCACCTTCATGCGGCTGGCATCCCCCAGGCGCATAATCGAGCCCTTACCAAAGTTGCGCTCGATCTGAGTTAGCACCATGGAAAGGGCTTTTTGCTTTTCAGTCGCGTCTTTAGGTTGAGATGCCATAGTTGCCTGGACGTAATGGGATAACAAGTCAGTCAAACAAACCTGCTGGGTTTAGTAAACCCTAGTTTGCAACCAGAAGTACCAGAAGTATAAGTGCAGGCATTGTCTTACCTGATTCACAATAGTACAATTGAATTAGTTTACTCAGATCCCAAATCATTGATTTCGCTTGATCTATACCAAGTCCAGCTCGGGATCTGGAGTTTTCCCACAGGCAGAACTCCAGATCTGGACTGGGATTTGGTTGAGTTCCTCCAGGTTAAGTCCCCAGGGGCGCTGGGTCAGTGGTCACACGGGCATCTGTACTATCCCACGGGACGAGGTCAATGCCGATGGATGCCGGTCATTTAAGTCATGTTTCGGTGTTTCCAGGCTGGATTGCCGGGGTCACTTACCATCGGGGTGAGGGCTATCGCTGTTGGGTGATCAATCCAGACTTTGCTGTACTTAGCGATGGGGAAATCTATGATCAGAGCCAAGAGGCGATCGCGGCTGGTCGCCTCTTTATCCATTACTCCATTGGGGCCGAACCCGAGCGCGGCAGTCGGGAATAGGCGACTGCCGGGATGCATGTAGGCCAAGATCACTTTCAGTGGGGAAATACTTGATCCCGGCGATTGATCGGCGTGGAATTTAAGCCGGGAAATCCTGACTAGACCAGGAGTCAGGAGTCAGGAGCCAGGAGTCAGGAACCAGGAGTCAGGAGTCAGGAGTCAGGAGTCAGGAGTCAGGAGCCAGGAGTCAGGAGTCAGGAGCCAGGAGTCAGGAGTCAGGAGTCAGGAGTCAGGAGTCAGGAGCCAGGAGTCAGGAGCCAGGAGCTTGTGAAAGGGCCAGAATCCACTCCATGCTTTCATTCTGGCTGCTGAGCCTGCCTCCTTTGAAGGCGCCTCGCGTTTCATGGCGCTTGCGAAACGACAAGCTACTCCTCCTTCGACAAGCTCAGGACATCGCCTGGGGTCGCTGCCGGAACAGGGCAGGCTGCTGACTTCTATTACGGTCATAGCGGCCCGCCTGCAGGAATGCGTCCCCCCCCTAGAAAAAGGCTTGCAGATTAAAGTACACCCGCGGGGAATTGCTACTCAGCCCCGTATCTGTTTTGCTCAGGGGAACCGCTAGCTCCAGCTCGCCCAATAGTCGTTGTTCAAATTGATGGCGGACCCCCACCCCAATAGAACTCAGGGCATCGGAGGCATTTTCTGCCGCCGTCGGGGTATAGCGGAAGACTTGGCCATAGTCTAGAAACAGGTGAGGTTGAGTCACCATATCTCCCAACCCCGCGACGGTGTAGCTAATGGGGCGCTGCAACTCTAGCCTCAGCCCGTAGCCTGCGTCTCCTAAGAGTTGCGACGGTACAAAGGCGCGGCCATAGCGACTACCCCCTAAGCCAAATTGCTCAGGCACCAACAGGCTGGTGGTGGCCACTTGTCCGATTGCTCCCGCTTCCAGGGCAAACCCAGACGGTAGCTGTTGACGCCGTGTCACCTCTGCCTTGAGGCTAGTAAAGCCAGTACTGCCCTGGGCTCGTGATAAGGGCCGATCAGGGGCACCACTGCTGCCCCCTAGCCCCTGGGAGAGAACGAGCCGTCCTAAGGTTAAGCCGCCAGCATCTTGGCGATCGCCCTGCAGCCCAAGCCGCGCCACCCGCAGCCGATCCTGGCTGAGAATAGCCGGAGCCCCGGTGAAGGTGCTCTGGGTGGTGCTACTGATCGCCTCTAGGCTGCCCCACAGCGATAGGTTCTGCCGCCGCGATCGCTGAATTGGATATATTGCCATTAACTCAGCGCTATAGCTTTCGCCATCAACCCCAAAAGACTGTAGCTCGCCCCCCGGCTCCACGGTTGTATAGCTAAACATGGCGCCTAGTTGGAGGCCATCATCCCCCACTGGGTAGCGCACCCCTGCGGCCAAACTCCCCAACTGGCTAAAGTTCTGGGGGGTAATGGTCCCCGTCAGGCTGAGTAACTCGCCTTCACCTAACAATGAGTTTAGGAAAACACCCCCCTGTACCCGCAGTGGCCCAGTGGTATCACTACCCCGATTATTGATGCCGAGGGTAGCGTTGACCGGCGCATAGGTAGGGCTTAACACTAAACGAGTTGCCCCAGTCATACTCCCGGGTCCTAGGGTGCTGTTTAGGGTGATCCCCGCCAGATCATTAATCAACAATAGGTAGCGCTCTAGGGGGCCGCTGTTTAGAGGAGCGTCTCCCTCAAGGTGCCTGGCGTACCTCAAGATTCGTCGTTGCAACCGAGGAGACAGTCGCTCCTGAGCCGCGTCATCTAGCTCAACCGATTCTATGTAGCCTTCAATGGCTTGCAAACGCACTTGTCCTGCTTCAATGGTTTGGGCCGGGACCACAACCCGAGACAACAAGTAACCATCTTCGCGATAGAGGGCGGTTAAGTCATTAGCGATGGCATAGAGATCGGCGAGGCTAATCTCTATCCCCAATAAAGGCTCAAATAGTTCTGCGATATCAGCTTCGTCGTAAACGGTGACACCCTCTACCGTGAGTTGCTCTAAGACAAACCGTTGATCGTCTGCCCCTTCTGGGGGTTCGAGATCCTCCGTTTCAGGAATCACAATATCGGCCCCGGGTGCAGGGGGCGTCACCGGAGGTATATCTTGCTCAATCCGACTTGGATCATCGGTGGGGGGCAATATCGGTTGCGCTTCAGCTGACAGGGGTAATAGCAGCGGAATTAGACCTAGCAAGCAGTAGGGTAAACGCATAGGTAAGACCTTATAAAGGAATAAAATTACAAGCTCAAAAGGGGTGTCTACTTAAGTCGGAAATCCTAGTTGACTATGAATTCAGGAGTCAGAAGTCAGGAGTCATAAACCAGGGTAAATATGACCCCTGATGACCAAAGATTATCCTTGGATAAATCTGCCTTAAGCTGACACCCTAAATCCTCAGTTTTTGACCAGGTTATAGGACAGATTTTGACGACTAACACAGGCATTTTCTAACGTAGGAAAACACTTGTGTGGTCATAACACTGCAATCCCCCAGTACTCTCGGCACAGGTCAGTCAACCATTCCTGGCACCTGATACCTGGCACCTGATACCTGGCACCTGATACCTTCCATAATGGCGATCGCATTTCTGCCAGGTGGTACTAGTCAAAACCTTACAAATCTGGCAATAATCTTGGAAATTGGTCAGAGTAATGAGCATTTTGACCACTGATGCCACACCAGGCCTCTAGATCAAACTCTTCTTCCTCAACCCCTAGGATCTCAGGTAAGGCCTCTGGATTTTGACACAGTAGTAGCGCCTCTTCAGTCCCCTGTCTTAACAGGCTTGCCGCCTCTGCTCTGATCTGATCAAGCGAATCAGAGGGTTGTGAAGAATCGGGTTGGGGATCTCCGGGTTGAGGCTCCTCTGGCCTGGGCTCCTCTGGCCTGGGCTCCTCTGGCTGGGGTTCCTCGGGTAGCAGGGGTTGCGCCTCGAACGCCCCAATGTCAGGGGTTTCGCCTCTAGGAAGTCCCCGCTGGTCTGTGGTGGCACTGGTACTCCCAGCCTCTAGGGCCGGGCTATCGGCCAAAAGCGCATGGGTTTGGGTAGGCCCGCCATTATCGGCTAGGGGACCAAGGCCAGGATTAGAGTTGATGATGTCATTATTGTTAAACTGACCTGCACTTGCTCCACCGCCAATCAAGTTATGGCCTAGACTTTGAAAGGTATTAATACCATTGCCGCCGCCATCAACCACCAGGGAAACATCATTATCACCACCATTGCCGCTGATAATTGTATTGCTAACTTCGGTAACAGTATTGCTCTGATTACCTCCAGGAAACCCTCGGCTGGCAAAGCCACTGCCCCGTTCAGCCGTATTTTCTGTAATCGTACTATCTTCAATTCGGGCTTGCCCACGGCGAACATAGACGCCACCCCCATCAGTCGATGTGGTATTACCAGAAATGGTTGAATTTGAAATCGTCAAACGATTCGTTTCTGTATTGGTGTCGATGTTGCTGAAAACAGCACCTCCACCAGCCCCAAAGCCAATTCCGTCAGAACGGTTGCCAGATAACGTACTACGAATAATGGTTACTGTACTGTCACTATTCAGCACAGCCCCTCCCCCATAGTTAGCTCGGTTATTCACCAAGGCACTGTCGCGAACCGTCACGGTGCTATTGCCCTGCACCTGGATTCCGCCCCCAGACTGATTTGGCCAACCTCCCCCCGTTGGGGTGATGCCATCCTGAATGCGCAATTGCTCAAAGGTGACATTCGATCCGTCGTTAACGCTAAAAACACGATACTGGCCTTCGCCGCTAACAATGGTATTGGTGCTGGAGTCGGCCCCTGGACCAGCCCCTCGCAGGGTCAGGTCTCTACTGTTAATCGTCACCGTTGCCCCTTCGGTGAAAAGCCCAGGAGCGATGTTGACCAATCCGCCGTTGTCAACAGCATTAACACCCGCCTGAATGCTGCCACCAGGGTTTACGTTGACCACCGGAGACGGATTGAAGCCGTAGCCCTCCAGTTGAAACCGAGTATTCAATGTCAGTTGGTCACCGTGGAGCCCATCGGCACGGGCATTAGCAATCGTGATCGGGGTTTGGTCACTAGACCGCAGGGGTGAGTCGAGGGATAGCTCACGCACCCGTAAAAAACCGTTTTCACTGATGTCTAGGCGGCCAGGTGCTGTCTCACTACCTAAGTTAAGCGCTACAGCCATATCAGCCGCACCAGCGCCAACTCCACGAGGGATGCCAATTTCACTATCAACTAACAACTCAGTTCCCGAGATGTCGAGATTGCCGCCAGTCGCTTCCAGTCGACCAGCTAGCCGCATGCGTCCCTGTCCACCCCGCAGCACGATGAGGCCATCTTGGTTGTCAACCTGTTGGGCCTGAATAATCCCATCGGTGTTAATCACGTAGTCGACAATGGCGGCTCCGGCTTCTGCAGACAGCCAAATTTGGCCGCCGTCGGCGATAATCTCCCCCCCGTTTTCAATCAGAGCCATCAGTTCTGGATCATGAACCAGAGCTGAATCGACGGCTAGACTAATTAGGCCATCGCCGTAGAAATCGATCGTGGCCTGGCTACCCGAGGCCAGGTCTACCCGGCCTAAGCGGGCCCGAATAACTCCCTGGTTAGCCACATGGGGAGCTACCAAAGCGGCATAACCTGCATCACGAACGGTAATTTGCCCCCGGTTGATCACACTCCCGGGCGTACCCGAGCCGGCTAGTAAGCTAAGGGGTTGTCCCCCCATAAAGCCAACCTCATCCACTAGTAGGCTAGTGCCTAACAGGCCACCGACGTCAATTTGGGCCGTTTCAGTGAACAAAATGCCGTTGGGGTTAACCAACATGACGTTACCCACGGCTGTAATTTGGCCAGCAATATTGGAGGGGGTATCCCCCGTCACCCGGTTTAGGGTAGCGGCGTCGACCGAGGGTTGGTTAAAGTGAACCTGATGCCCTTCCCCCAGGTTAAAACTATCCCAGTGCAGAATGGCGCGATCGCTACTTTGATTAATTTCTAAGTAATTTTCACTAACTGGATTAATAACCGCTTCACCCGCCACCACATTGCCCCCCGCAGGTAGGGCTTGGGCAGATAGCGGTAAGCAACTTAGGGCCAAAAGGCTAGTTGAGCCCCACAGCCAAACGCCTGTACGCAGCATATAACGTTCCTTAAACATTCTGTATAAACAGCCCTCGCGCCTCCTAAGGGATCGCGATCAGCATCTTTCTAAAGCTACGTACAACTACGGAGGTAATCAGGCTAAGATTGGCCAAATTTATCTAAGCTTCAATCGATGACTGAGGAAATAAGGTCTGAGTTAAATATCTGAGCCATTATGGACGTTTGCCAGGAGCTGGCATAAACCTCTGTGCTTATTTATACAGTGTGCCTATCTATACAGCCGCGATACATTCAATCTCAACAGCCACATCCTTAGGCAAGCGCGACACCTCCACACAGGCCCGAGCGGGGGCATTGTCACCGCCAAAGTATTTGCCATAGACCTGATTAACGGTGCCAAAGTCGTTCATGTCTTTGAGAAACACCGAGGTTTTCACCACGTTGTCAAAGCTAGCTCCAGCCGCCTCCAGAATCGCCTTCAGGTTAGCAATCACCTGCTCTGTCTGAGTGGCCACATCTCCCAGACCCACCAGCTTCCCCGTAGCGGGGTCAAGGGCAATTTGACCAGCCACAAAGACGAGCTGTCCAGTGACAGCGACAGCCTGGTTGTAGGGGCCAACAGGGGCGGGGGCTTGGTTGGTGTTGATGATGGTGCGTTCCATGGGTGGGT